>QNEM01000009.1 GCA_003645215.1 Gammaproteobacteria bacterium | reverse complement strand
GCAACTGGCAGAAAAGAGTAGCTACCTGGAAGTTTGTTATTTATTGCTCTATGGAGAGTTGCCCACAGAAATAGAATTTACCCAGTTTCGTGCAGATTTGAATAAACGCAACCTGGTGCATGAGCATCTGGAGCGTTTTTATTCTGGTTATCGCTACGATGCGCATCCGATGGCCATGATGATTGGTGTCACAGGGGCCTTATCCTCTTATTATCATGAAGCAATGGATCTTGATGATCCTGCAGATCGCGATCTGACTGCCAAGCGTATCATTGCCAAGATGCCTATTATGGCAGCCCATTGTTACAAGCATTCCATGGGTCACCCTTTTGTCTATTCACGTGATGACCTTGGTTATGTCGAGAACTTCCTGAATATGATGTTCTCGGTACCGATGCGCGATTACGAGCCAGAGCCAATCGCGGTCAAGGCACTTGATTTGATGTTGATCCTGCATGCCGACCATGAACAGAATGCATCAACCTCAACGGTCCGCCTGGCCGGTAGTGCCGAGGCCAATCCATTTGCCTGTATTACTGCAGGAATTGTGACCTTATGGGGTCGTGCCCATGGTGGCGCCAATGAAGCCGTATTGAATATGTTGGCTGAGATTGGCGATGTTAAGAATATTCCTCAATTTGTTGCCCGGGCAAAAGACAAGGAAGATTCCTTCCGTCTGATGGGCTTTGGTCATCGTGTATATAAGAACTTTGATCCAAGGGCGACCATTATTCGTAAGATGTGTCATGACTTGATCGAAGAAGTAGACACAGTCGATCAGCCATTACTGGACATTGCCATGGAGCTGGAAGAAATTGCGCTGAAGGATGACTATTTCATTGAGCGCAAGTTATATCCTAATGTTGATTTTTACAGTGGTATTATTCTCAAGGCCCTGGGTATCCCAACGAGTATGTATACGGTCATGTTTTCTCTGGCTCGCTCGGTTGGCTGGATATCACAATGGATGGAATTAATGGAAGATCCGGATTTCAGGATTGGTCGCCCACGTCAGCTCTATATAGGAACTGAAAAGCGTAATTATATCCCGATTGCCAAGCGGTAAATAACTATAATATTTTTTCATAACATAACTAAAAAAAGAGGAGGGCTGCAAAGATGAAGTCTCCAGTCCGAGTTGCAGTAACAGGAGCGGCCGGCCAGATCGGTTACTCATTACTATTTAGGATCGCTGCCGGTGAAATGTTAGGTAGTAATCAGCCAGTAATATTTCAATTATTAGAAATTACCCCTGCTATGAAGGCATTGGAAGGCGTGGTCATGGAGATTGATGACTGTGCTTATCCATTGGTCGCGGGTTTTGTTTTAACTGATGACGTTGATGTTGCATTCAAGGATGCTGATTATGCCTTGTTAGTAGGAGCAAAGCCGCGTGCTGCAGGTATGGAACGAAGTGATTTACTTGAAGCCAATGGCGGTATATTCAAGGTTCAGGGTAAGGCACTGAATGACAATGCCAGTCCTGATGTCAAGGTTGTCGTGGTCGGTAATCCTGCGAATACTAATGCCAATACGGCAATGATTAATGCACCAGATCTGAAACCAGAGAATTTCACTGCTTTAACGCGCCTGGATCACAACCGTGCTTTGGCACAATTAGCGGCACAGACAGATGCAGATGTTAGTGACATCAAAAAGATGACCATCTGGGGTAATCATTCAACCACACAATACCCTGATCTGAGTCAGACTACGGTCGGCGGTAAAGCTGCGCTCGATCTGGTAGATAGAAGCTGGTATGAAAATGACTATATTCCAAGAGTCGCCAAACGTGGTGCCGAGATCATCGATGCCCGTGGTGCTTCCAGTGCAGCTTCTGCTGCCAATGGTGCTATTAACCATATTCGTGACTGGGTCCTGGGAACACCTGAAGGTGACTGGGTAAGTATGGCAGTGCCTAGTGATGGTAGTTATGGTGTCCCTGAAGGTTTGACCTATTCATTTCCTGTGACCTGCAGCAATGGTGAGTACTCCATTGTTCAAGGGCTGGAGATTGATGAATTCAGTCAGGCGAAGATGGATGCCACGCAGAAAGAATTGGAGGAGGAGAGGGACGCGGTAGCTAAAATTTAGCTTTGTGTTTCTTTATGGAGCAGTAGGAAGAGCCGCTCACTGAGCGGCTTTTTTTATTTACAGGGACGTAATGTATGTCGTTTGTGCAGGATGCACACAAACGACGATGTACAGGATGTACTATATGTCACGGGCGCATGGATGCGCAGGAGTGACGTCGTCAATCTAACTCGGTGTAAAATTTAGTAACACTCAATCGTCATACCGGCCTCGAGCCGGTATCCAGTCAATATAACCTTCATTATTCTTTATTAAGTTTTGATTTCACTCGGTACTTCCCTGTACCTCGCCTGCGGCGACATGCTGTCGTGCAAATCGTCTATCCTGACGATTTGTCGCCCTTGAGCGGCGTGATACTTTTCTTTGTACAGACTAAAGAAAAGTATCCAAAAGAAAACTGCCCCTGAGATCGTGTCCCCAAATAATGACTTGCGGATACCCTCACAGCTAAATGATTTCTTAAGGTCGCGGAGACAAGACTCCTGTCTTGGTTCCGCTTATTTGAACGTCCTGTTCAAATAACCTTAAAATCATTCACCTGCTCGGCACGATATGAGGGGGATTAAAAAGCACTCAACACTGACCCTTTTGATTTACTATTAATTTCATTATTAAAATCCACCTGATTTGTTACGTATGGAAGCCAAAAGTACTGAGACACTAAAAAATAGTGTATAAATCAGCGTTATTATTCGAAGGAATCATTTGAAGAACAATCATGAGTGAGTGTTGCCATAAATCTCAGGATAAACCTGCCATAGCAGAAAGTAAGGATGCAATTTACACATGTCCGATGCACCTTGAGGTCAGGAACGTTGGCCCGGGAAGCTGTCCTGACTGCGGTATGGCCCTGGAACCACTGTCACTGCCTTCTGTAACATTAAAAACACAATATACCTGTCCCATGCATCCCGAAATTATTCGTGATGAGCCAGGTGATTGTCCTAAATGTGGTATGGCACTTGAACCGATGATGGTGGATGTGGAAGAGGAGAATATTGAGCTCATCGATATGACCCGGCGTTTCTGGATCAGTGTCATTCTCGCTTTACCTGTGTTTATCAGTGCCATGGGATCTGATTTATGGCCGGAAATATTTAACGAAATTATCCAGCCTCGGACCCGGCAGTGGCTGGAACTGGTTTTTGCGACTCCCGTTGTTTTATGGGGTGCCTGGCCATTTTTTGTCAAGGGATGGGCTTCGATCGTTTCACGGCATTTTAATATGTTTACCCTGATCAGTCTGGGTGTTGGTGTTGCCTGGACATACAGTATGGTTGCTACCTTGTTCCCGCAGATGTTTCCAACATCAGTGCAAAATGAAATGGGTGTCATTCCCGTTTATTTTGAAGCAGCAGCCGTTATAACCGCACTCGTTTTGTTAGGACAAGTACTGGAGCTTCGTGCCCGCGACCAGACCAATGCCGCGATCAAGATGTTGCTGGGGCTGGCACCGAAGACCGCCAGACTGATATCTGACGATGGTAATGAAGAAGATATTCCATTGGAACATGTCAAACCAGGAGACAAATTACGCATACGTCCCGGTGAAAAGATACCTGTTGATGGCGTAGTCATTGATGGCAGCAGTTCGGTAGATGAGTCGATGGTGACGGGCGAACCTGTGCCCGTTAGCAAACATGTTGAAGACAATCTTATTGGTGCTACGGTTAATGGTACCTGTAGTTTGGTGATGCAAGCACAACGGGTTGGTAGTGATACGCTATTGGCGCAGATTGTACATATGGTTGCCGAGGCTCAACGTAGCCGGGCACCGATTCAAAAAATCGTAGATATTGTTGCAGGCTACTTTGTCCCGGCAGTTGTTTTTGCGGCAATCATGACCCTGGTCGTATGGGGTTTATTGGGGCCTGAACCGCGGCTTGCTCATGCCGTGATCAATGCAGTTGCCGTATTAATTATTGCCTGCCCCTGTGCACTGGGTCTGGCAACGCCGATGTCTATTATGGTCGGCACGGGTCGGGGTGCCTTGCTTGGTGTCTTGATAAAGAATGCTGAAGTACTCGAGATCATGGAAAAGATAGATACGCTCGTTGTTGATAAAACCGGTACGCTGACAGAAGGCAAACCTAAACTGGTAAGTGTGATTGCAGCAGATGAATTTAATGAAGAGTCAGTCTTACGTTTGGGGGCAAGCCTGGAGACCAACAGTGAGCATCCTTTAGCTGAAGCAATAGTAAGCGGGGCAAAGGAAAAAAATCTTTCACTCGCATCAGTAAATCAGTTTGATTCCATTACCGGTAAGGGGGTCTCAGGGGTTGTTGAGGACAAACAAGTCGCCATTGGTAACTTGAAATTACTGGAAGACTTTAAAGTAGATGCAGCACATCTTCTTGAACAGGCAGAAGAATTGCGGCGTGATGGTCAGACCGCGATGTTTGTTGTTGTTGATAATAAACTTGCCGGAATATTAGGTGTCGCTGATCCAGTAAAGGCATCAACCCCCGAAGCCATTGCGGCACTGCATAAAGACAACATTGAAATTATTATGTTGACAGGTGATAGCAAAACAACTGCAGAATCTGTTGCCTCAAAATTGGGCATTGATCAGGTCATAGCAGAAGTTCTGCCAGAACAAAAAATAGAAGTTATAAAACGATTACAGTCTGCAGGAAAAATGGTGGCGATGGCAGGGGATGGTATCAACGATGCCCCGGCACTGGCCCAGGCAGATGTTGGGATTGCTATGGGTACCGGCACTGATGTCGCCATGGAAAGTGCGGGGGTGACTTTGGTAAAAGGTGATCTTCGCGGGATTGTCCGCGCACGTCTTTTAAGCCGCGCTACCATGCGCAACATACGGCAGAATCTTTTCTTTGCATTTATTTATAATTCTTTGGGCGTGCCAGTCGCCGCTGGTGTTCTGTACCCGGCATTTGGTTTATTGTTATCTCCTATGATTGCTGCTGCTGCCATGAGTTTTAGCTCAGTGTCTGTAATTATGAATGCATTACGATTAAAAAAAGTAAAGCTGTAAACACTGAGACTGAATTTCCCAATCTTATTTCTGGTCAATTGATTTAAAGTGCCAGTTTCTGTCTTCCATTTGCAGGAGAAATTTGTATGCTTCCTTGAAGCGGACAGTTTGTTTCGCCAGGTAGTTTAGTTGTTGCTTAAATCTAAGTCGTTTTTCATCATCCGTAGTTTCCCACCATGTAGTTAACCAGTATGATTCATGCATGGGATGAAACGATTTATAAAAGCGTCCCCAATGCCATGCCTTTGGACATATTTTCCCTGTTCGTTCCATGTGTAATTTCAGGGCAATTAACTGCTCAATATTTTTCTGCTGCTCTGCAACGAAATATTGATATTTCTGCAGACCGTCCTTAAGATAAACAGGGGGATCCGTTACCTGTTGCTGCAGAACCTGATTTCCATGACTGCTTGCAGACGCAAAGTTTGATTCATCATTAAAAGCGGTGTTTGTATTTTTCATGTTGACTCCAGACAGTTCTAATGTGAGTTGTATAGTGCCGTAACAATGTGGCCTAAATATGGCAGTGATATGAAAATATGGTGGAACTTTATATAATTAAACAAAGTCGAACTGTGGAGGTGAATAGTGGCTGCATGGGAACAGGTTTTACTTGGTATTGGTGGACTGTTAATACTGTTTTTTTTCTGGCCTGGTGCCAAGGTTGCAATGGAAAAGAGCCGGAAGGCAGAAAACCCTGATTGGGCAGGTGTATTCATTCCAGTTACTGCTGTCGTAATATTTATTGTGTTATTAGTCATGGTTGCGCGGTCGTGAATAGCCGGATAGTTCATGTGATACAATCGCCGATCTAATTTATGTGCCTTTTTATATGTTTTATATGAGTGATGTGTAATGAAAAAAATCAGTTTTGTAGTTTTTGCGATGTTGTTTTTGAATTTTGCTGTGGTTTCTGTCCATGCTGAAGAAGAGGAAGATGTACTTAGTGGTCAGGAACTGGTTGATGGATGTAGTGAGGGCTATTTGCCCGGCAAACCTAATCAATATTGTATGCAATATTTTTTTGGCCTGGTCCAGACCCTGGCTGCCCTACAGGAGATGGAGCCCGGCAGTAAACTTTTTTGTATCGATCCAAATGTGATCGGTCTTGAGGAAGTCACTGATAAAGTTACCAATTGGATGAATAATGTTCCTGATCGTTTGAATGAAGATGCCTATATTCTCGCAACACAAGCGTTGCATGAATCCTACCCATGTGCACCAGCTAATATCTAATAAAGCCATGGAAGGTGTTTTGAGAAAAGAAGCCCGGGAAAAAAAGGCACATGAAAATGTCACCAGGGACTTCAACAAACTACAAAAGAAATTAAGACATGAGGTTGGTCGTGCCATTGAAGATTTTGGCATGATAGAGGCAGGCGATAAGGTCATGGTTTGCCTGTCCGGTGGCGCTGATTCCTATACCATGCTGGATATCCTGCAGCAGCTGCAAAAGCGTGCCCCCATCTCTTTTGAACTCGTCGTTGTTAATCTTGATCAAAAACAACCTGGCTTCCCTGAACATGTTTTGCCTGAATATCTTGAGCAGGCACAGCTTGAATATCACATCCTGGAACAGGACACATACAGTGTCGTCACCGAAATTATTCCCGAAGGCAAAACCATGTGCGGTTTATGTTCACGCTTGCGCCGTGGGATTCTTTATACCTTCGCCAAACGTAATGGCTTTACCAAGATCGCACTGGGTCATCATCGTGATGATATTATTGAAACACTATTCCTGAATATGTTTTATGGTGGCAAGCTCAAATCCATGCCCCCGAAATTATTAAGCGATGATGGGGAAAATATTGTTATCAGACCACTTGCTTATTGTAAGGAAAAAGATATCAAGCAATATGCAGGACATAAGGAATTCCCCATCATTCCCTGCGCACTATGTGGATCACAGGATAATCTGCAGCGGCAGGTGATCAAGGACATGTTGCAGGACTGGGACAGAAACCATCCGGGAAGAATCGAAACCATCTTCTCCAGTATGCAAACCATTGTCCCTTCACATCTGGCAGATAACGATACGTATGATTTTAAAGGTATCGTCAGCAAGACAAAACATGACTGACAGAAATGCCTGAGCTGAACCTGATTTCAACACTGTTTGTTTTTGTGATCCCTGTCATCTTTGCAGTCACGGTGCATGAAGTGGCTCATGGTTGGGTTGCAAGTCGCCTGGGCGATCAAACAGCAAAGTCAATGGGAAGACTGACACTGAACCCTTTGAAACACATTGATCCTGTTGGCACTATTCTTGTCCCAGCAATTATGTATTTTGCCAGTGGCTTTATCTTCGGCTGGGCGAAACCGGTTCCGGTAAACTGGCGAAACCTTGGGCATCCTCGTAGAGACATGGCTATCGTCGCCATCGCAGGTCCTGCAGCAAACCTCCTGATGTTATTGTTCTGGGCAATATTTGCGAAAATGATCGTGTTGTCGGGAAATGAACCGAATCACCTGACCCAGTTACTATTTATCATGTGTGGTATCGGCGTTACGATTAATATCGTGCTGATGATACTGAATCTTTTCCCCATCTTGCCGCTTGATGGTGGCCGGGTACTGACGGCAATGCTGCCGCCTAATCTGGCCATACCGTTTTCACGCCTGGAGCCTTACGGTTTGATAATACTTGTAGCCCTTTTGTTCAGCGGTATCCTCTGGAAAATATTAACTCCATTTATTGGTGGTACACTGACTCTTATTTCTCAGTTAACCCAAATCCCCATAACATAGAGAATTATAATGAACCTCGTGGAACAGTTATTTGAAAAGGCACTATGGAACAGCCGATTTGTGGTGATACTGGCAGTGGTTTCGAGTTTGTTTACCGCCTTTGCCATGTTTTATATGGCAACGGTGGATACGTTTTATACGATTCAACATCTTGCCCACTATGCTTCCTCAGAAATGGATATTGCCACCAGGGCCGATCTTAGAGGACAAACAGTCACACATATTGTTGAGGTGATAGATGGATTCCTGCTGGCATCCGTCCTGTTGATATTTTCCATGGGTCTCTATGAACTCTTTATCAGCAAGATAGATGTCGCAGCAGGCAGCGAAGCATCAAGTAATGTGTTGCATATCAACAGTCTGGATGAACTTAAAAACCGCCTGGCCAAAGTGATACTGATGATATTAATCGTTAATTTCTTTGAGCAGGTACTAAAGATGCAATTTGAAACACCACAATCATTGATCTATTTATCTGGCGGCATTGCCCTGATAGGATTGGCACTCTACCTGACGCATCAAAGCGAAGGGCATTAATGCCGTAGATAATTTAATTCAAAAAATATTTAAAACGATTTAACCCTTTTTTATCTCCCATGCGTTACCAGGCGTAACGACATGCATTTTCAATCAGGAGATAAATATGAAAAATCTAACTCTGTTACTATTATTTCTGGCAGTGGTTTCTCCATTGCAAGCCTGTGCCCATGAGGCGAGATCAAATCAAAATATACAAATAGAAATCATTGCAGATGATGGTTCTGTTTATCCCGTCTACGACCTTACGCAAAACCATGGTGCTGTGGAAAATATAAACAGGGCCTATCTGGAAGCTGTTAATGGTCAGAATTATAAAATACGTGTGCGTAATTTAAGTCCGGGGCGTATTGGCCTGGTGGTTGCTGTTGATGGTCGTAACATAATTTCCGGCCAGAAGTCGCATCTGGATTCCACAGAAAGGATGTACATACTGGAACCTTATGGACAGGCTGTCTTTGATGGTTGGCGTACGGATCAAAATAAGGTACATCGTTTCTTTTTTACGGCAGCAGAAAATTCCTATGCAGAGGCCTTTGGTGATAAATCTGCAATGGGTGTAATCGCGCTGGCCGTATTCAACGAGAAACCGAAGAAAATGGTGCGCAAAGGCCTGCGTTCCAGATTAAACAAGACCATTGGCGATGCAGATAAATCTTCTGCGATGGAGGCCGAGGATTCATTAGCCAGTTCAGAGTCACGTTCGGCACCGCAGGCAGGTACCGGATTTGGCGAACAAGCCTACTCCCCGGTGAGGCTGGTTCAATTCCAGGCGAACCGCAGTCCTGTAGAAAAATATTATTACAAGTATGAATGGCGAGAAGCTTTATGTATGAAACGGATAGTAACTTTAAATTGCAGGCAGACAGAGAACCGTTTCTGGCCTGAAAATACAGTTAGTAAGAGTTCGGCGAAGTACGGTTTCGCTCCGTACCCGCCTGAAAGAGAACTCTAGTTAAATAGATACAGTTGGTAATATTTATGCAGCATCTTTATGTTGATTAATTTGATGCATATGTACATCCTGTTGTGGATAAGGGATCGAGATACCTTCCTTATCAAATCGTAATTTGACGGCCTCGGTCAGGGCATAACGAACACTCGAATAATCTTCTTTTTTAACCCAGGGACGTACAATAAAGTTCACGCTACTGTCGGCCAGTTCAGACACCGCAATTAGTGTTTCGGGTTCTTTGAGAATACGTTTTTCTTTTTTGACTATATCCGCCAGTATGGATTTGGCTTGTTTGATGTCATCGTCATAACCGATACCAAATACCAGGTCGATACGCCTTGTGTCTTTGGCAGAATAATTAGTAATATTACCTCCTGTAATACTGGAGTTAGGGACAATAATGGCCTTGTTATCACCCGTCCTCATTCGTGTTGAGAATATCTGGATGCCTTCAACCACACCACTGACACCACCAGCTTCTACAAAATCACCGACTTTAAAAGGGCGGAAGAAAATAATCATGACGCCTGATGCAAAGTTGGAAAGCGATGCCTGAAGAGATAGGCCAATAGCCAAGCCTGCTGCACCGATGATGGCAATGAATGAAGTTGTCTGTACACCAAGTTGACCCAATGCTGCAATAATCACAAAAGCGATCAGTGCTATGTAGGTGATACTGCCGGCAAATGATATGAGCATAGGCTCAATTTCTTTTTTCTCCATTAGAGAAACAAGCAGTTTCCTGATTAATCTGGCTGCCCAAATTCCTGCGACAAGGACAACAGCCGCACTGAAAAGATTAATAAATAGTCCTGTAGCAATTTCTCCCATCGGGATTCTCCTCTATTCTAAAGATGCAAAAGAACAGATTTTAATCGAACTGGTATTGCTTGACAGTAAGAATATTTAAAATATGCTACATGTGAATGACTCCAGTATTAACAACAGGTGACTGTTGTTTTGCAATCACAAGATAACGCAAGGGCCCGCCCGGGCGAATGGCGTCAAAGGGATAGCAGGTAATTAAAGTCAGTGTATTTTCGGATGTGTTAGCGAGATATTCAGCTTGTTTCTCGTCAACAATGATTGTTTCACTCACTTCATAATCGATCGTCCTTCCTTTGTTCGATTGCAACCGAATAAGTTCTCCTCGCTTAATGTCTTTTAAAAATCTGAAATGAGTATCTCTATGGCCGGCAATCACAGTATTGCCTTGTTGTCCCGGTAGAGGTGATCCAAAAAGATGTCCCGGACCGAAAGCAAGTGAGGACCCACTCGCTCCGGCCAGGACGATGCGGTCGATTCCAAGACCTGGCACATCCAGACGACTGATGGGCCATGTATCCGCCCATGGCCAGGGCTTCACCTCCTGTTGACCATGAACTGTTTTATCCCAGGCTGTCTCAAGGAGAACTTGCGCCAGGATTGCCTTGGCGTGGATATAGGACGCGCTGCCTATCTGCCACATGCCGCAGAGGGGGAGGACAATCAGTAAAGCCTTCAGGCTTATATGTTTAAACGTTGAGGACATGTTTTCGGGTTAAGCACAGAAATAATGTAGCGAATAACATTAGCAGGCCACTGAGGAATGCAAAGGGTGCATTTGTTGCTGTGGCTGGAAGCTGTCCGAAAACTTTTTTGTGATCCCAGCCCTTGGGCAGATTTACCGGCAGGGCATTGGAATCAAGAGGTGTTTCTCTGCTTCTTGCGGGTGTGACATCGACTGCGACCAGGCTGGTGTATTTGCTGACCAGGTGATGAGCGAGTGCAGTTTCGATAATATCATTTTGGAGTTCTGTTACTTCATTACCCTCCGTATTCCGGTTTTGGCGCATTTGATCCATCAATGCGGCAATTTTTTTGCGTGCCCATATCGTCGGGATGCCGGAATCCTTTTGACCTCCATTAAGATCAAGTGAGGCATTCCATGTTTCACCTGCGATCTCTCCAGTAATGATAAGAGACTCAGGTAGTGAATCTGATTTGGTACTGATCAGCAGAGGCTCACCAAGATAGAGGTCTGGAATGTTCTGTGGCCAGCTTTCGACAACACAATTTCCTTTTGTGCAATCCTCTGGCCATTGAATATGGATATTGGTCAGCACAGGACTTTCAAGTTTGCTGAACAGGGTTTCCATCTTTGACTGTATTTCGGAGACATTGCCGATATAGGTATGTGTTCCGCGCCCGAATTTAGCAGCACGATGCATAAAATGTGAATTCGGTGCGGAGCCTATACCAATGGTAAATAATCGGCTGTCACCCAGTTGTGACCGGATGATATTAAATAATGCATCTTCGTTACCTATACTGCCGTCTGTGAGAAAGATAACTTGCCGAATATTATAATTATTTTGATTGGTATTGTTGCCGCGCTTTAATAATGCTGCGCTTAATGCGGGTGCCATTTCTGTTCCACCCTGTGCCTCAAGGTTGTCAATATACTGGTGTGCCTGGCGTAAGGCGTGATGCGTTAATGGCTGTGGAAACTGAAACAGTTTCTCTGTGTAAGAATTAAACTGGATGATGTTGAATCGATCCCCTGGCTTTAATCGATCAAGTGCAAGGTTCAGAGCCTGTTTTGCCTGCACAATCGATGGGCCTGACATTGAGCCTGAAGTGTCGATGACATAAATAACTTCTCTATGCAGGACAGGAGATGTTTCACTGGCAGGTGGTAGCAGCATGATCAAAGAGTAAATGTCCGAATCCTTTTCTTCTGTAAACAGGGCAGCCATTGGCGCTTTCCCTGCCTCCGCCTTCCAGTCAAGGACAAAATCACGATTGGCGGGCACTCGCTTGTTCTGTAATTGAATCGAATATTTTGTTTTGTCAGGGATGCCGATATCAATCGGGTGATATGGACTGTCAATATTACTAAGTAAAAAACCCGCATCCAGATCTATGCTTAAACTTACGGGATTGACAGAGGTATGTTCTGGTTCATTCTCCAGATCCTGATCAGTATTTATCACATGTGGTGTGATTCTTGACGCATCCGCAACCTGGTCGGTGTTCAATGACCAACCAGTTCCCTGAAAACCTGTGACAACAGTTTTTCCAGGGATGTAGCGGGGCGCAACCACCATGGGGAAACGTATATTGAAAGTTTTATTCTGGTAACTCACAGGCTGTTGATAGGTGATTTCGATCATGATGTCTTCACCAGGGCCAATATTAGCGACTGATGTGGTAAAGATATTTGGTCTTTCCTGTTCAACAAGGCTGGCCCGTTTACCCTCGATCTTTGCCTGTTGATATTCTTTCCTCGCCTGTTGCTTTTCCTTGATCTGACCTTCGATGATGCGGTCACCGATAAACATACGTAGTCGATCAACAGCGGCATTTTCAGGCAGTGGGAAAACATAAATTCCTTCTTGCCAGTCAGCACTATTATTGTGAAACTTTTGTTTCACTGTTGCCCTGGCGGTCATGCCTGTGATCTGGATGTGGACATCCGTGTCCAGGGTGGGGCACAGCGTATAGTCCTGAGTTAGATCATTACTGGTTTTAAACAGTAAAGAACCTTGTTTGATATTTCCCGGTTTAACTTTTACTTGTCTAACTTCTTCTATCTGTTTGCCGACACGATCATGACTCAGGTTTTCTTCCAGGGGAGCTGCGCTGAGCCTGTCAGATAAAAGCATGATGATGAATATCATGATGATATTGAAAAAAAAACCACTAAAGAAACCGGCAAGGATACAATGCAAGGTACTGGTGAATATGGGGCTTTGTTGTTTCATTCTGGATCAAACTTCTGTGTTAATTGTTAACTGGATATCAACACGACGATCAAAAATCAGGCCTTCACTATCCTTGTTGATAGCATTGCTTTCACCATGAGCATGAGAATAGATGCGGCTTCTGGAAACACCTGCTGCAATCAGTGAATCCCGGACTGATTGTGCACGGGACTTGCTCAGTTTCATGTTGTAATCAGGCTTGCCCCTGTGATCGGCATGGGCATACAGATGAATATTCAACTCGGGATAATCATTTATCAGGGTTGCCAATTCATGGATATGGGGTAACAGCGTGCTATCGATTGCATGATCATTTGTCCTGAAATACACAGCCATAGATAAACCATTCTCAAGTTTCTTTACTGCAGTATGTTTATTTCTCAGGTTTACATTGTGTATGGCCCTGGCGAGCTCTGTTCGGCGCTGGGCCATGTTCCGGGTATTATTCTGTGACAATTCATTTTGTAAGGCTGCAATTTCATCGGTTTTTTCTTGCAACTGGTTTTCCAATGATACGTAGGTATCTTTTCTGGTTTTATTATTTCCGAACAGTGATCCTCCAGCGGCACCAATAAGCGCACCAGGGGGGCCTGCAATCAAGCCACCAATAAGAGCACCAATACCAAAGCCCAGGCCTTCATTTTTGCCATTTTCTGCAGGCTTGTCTGTTTCTGCGTGAGTAACTGTGGACAATAAAACCAGGCTGGTGAATATGATTGTTTTAAAATGGCTCATGATTATTTTCCTTTGTTAATTTGTGAATCTATAGAATATTTACTTGTCATCTATTAAAGGCTCGAATGTTGACAGTAGAGAGTTTCAATTAAGGAAATGTGCTGGCGAAATGTGGCAGAAATATGGAAATTACGGTGTCAAGCAACAACCAGATACTTTATTGGGTTACAGTAGAGAAAAGCCAAGCAGGCCAGGCAATCTGGAAAAACAGGATTAATAATGGGTAAACATATTGTATTAGTAGAAGATGAACTCAGCATACGTGAGAACTATGCAGATGCGCTGCGGCAGCAGAATTACGAAGTCACAGCCTATGAGAATAAAGATGTTGCCATGCAGGCTTTCAAATCTGGCTTACCAGATCTGGTGTTACTGGATATTGGCCTGGGCGATGATGCAGAGGCAGGATTTGAGATATGCAGGGAATTAAGAAGCCTTTCATCAACCTTGCCGATTATCTTTTTAACTGCCCGTGATTCTGATTTTGATGCGATATCGGGTTTGAGATTGGGGGCTGATGATTACATTACCAAAGACATTAACATTCATCAGCTACTGGCCAGGGTTGCTGCCTTGTTTCGACGTATCAACGCCATGCAAGAGAATGCTCAGGGGAATAAACGTATCATTCATGAAGATTTGATGATTGATGTTGATTGTTTACTGGTTGAATGGAAAGGACAGAGAGTCGATCTCACACTCACAGAATTCTGGATTGTGCATGCACTTGCACGCATTCCAGGTCATGTAAAAAATCGGGATCAGTTAATGAGTGAAGCAAATATATTTGTGGATGACAGCACAGTCACGTCACACATGAAGAGGATACGAAAGAAATTCAAGGAGATCGACAGGGAGTTTGAATGTGTTGAAACGATGTATGGTATGGGTTATCGATGGAACGCATGAAAGACTTATAGATGAAGAAATTCAGATTTACAATTCGTCTGAAGTTACTGGTTCTATCTCTTGCTGTGTTAAGTATTCCATTACTTGGTTATGAGTATCTGCGTGAACTTGATAGATATTTAAGAACCGGGCTGGAATCATCACTGATGGATGCAGCCAGAGCAGCAGCCGGACCATTGCATGAGCAATATATCTTGTTTCCTTATACGCAGGACAGTGCAGAACATTCTCTTTTTATTCAAAAATTACAAACACCAATTCAGCTCGATGGTTATACAGATGACTGGCTTGATTATCTTGCCTGGTCTAAGGTCTACCAGGAGGAGAACACGAAAGATGAAAAGGCTGAACTCAGCTATAAACTCATCCTCGGTCAGCAGGGGAATAATCTGCAGATTTTGTTACAGGTTCAGGATCCACATGTCAGCTATCAAAAGCCAAATGATGATGTCATCCTGAATAGTGATCACGTAGAACTTGTTATCGCTGACGAATATTCAGTCAAGCGACGCTATTACTTTGCTACCTCGGCACCCGGCAGGTTTAATCCCTTTCAAATCGATACAGTGATTGATGAATGGTATGAAGAGAAAGAGCATGTCAGGCATGTGACAAATATTTCCGCAGAGTGGCAGCAAACAGAGACGGGCTACAACCTGGAAATATCGTTGCCTTTATATTTGCTGAATGAAAGGTTGGGATTTGTCGTCAGGAACATTGAAGGTTCCGGGGGTGAGATGATCGAATCCAGTGTAGGGACTGCTGGTGATTACACATCAATAATGCCCGGTCGATTACTCAAACCGTCCAGTGAAATTGAAAGAGTTATATCACGGCTGGATGACAGGGATGGGCGGCGTGTCTGGGTTCTGGATAGTGCTGCACAGGTTCTGTCCTCCCTGGGTAAATTACAGAGTGATTTTTCTGATCAGCCTTTAAATATTTTTTATTCATTTATTCTGCCGATTTCACCCAAAAATTTTAAAGACGATTTGGCAGGTGCTTCTAGATTAGAGGGAGATGAAGTGATGCTGGCGCTACAGGGATCCGTGACATCACGCTGGCGGGTATCACCTGACGGTAAAGCGATTATTGTCTCGGCTGCGGCACCGATATGGATAGATGATGAAGTTAGAGGTGTAGTTGTTGTTGAGGAAACAACAAACAGCATATTAATGTTACAAAGAAGCGCTCTGGTGAGTTTGTTTAATAAAACCTTGCTGGTTTTCTTTCTTATCACAATAACACTGCTTATTTATGCAACACGTTTATCATTCAGGCTACGCCGTTTGAGTCTGGATGCCAGTGATGCCATTGATGAACATGGCAGGGTGGTTGGCAAGAATGCCGAGAGTCGTGCCAGTGATGAAATAGGCGACCTGTCCAGAAGTTATGCAAGTATGATGGAGCGGCACAAGGAATATAATAATTATCTGGAAAGTCTTGCCAGTAAACTGTCCCATGAATTAAGAACACCGATGGCCGTGGTGCAATCGTCACTGGATAATCTGCAGTCAGATAGTACAGAAAAGAGATATGAATACCTTGAGCGTGCACAGGAAGGGATTAAAAGACTTAATGTACTGGTATTGAGATTAAGTGAAGCAGCCAGGCTTGAGCAGGCATTGCAAACTGCTGATCTTGAATCTGTTGACTTAACACAGCTTATCAGTCGTTGTGGTGAGGGTTATCAACTGGTATATCCTGAATCCGATTTCAAGGTTGTGACACCTTCGGTCAAAATAGAAAAAAATATTTCTGCCGATCTATTTACGCAAATGCTGGATAAATTAATCAGCAATGCGGTCGATTTTAGTCTGCCAGGCAAGCCAATCGAAATTATTCTGCAGGATAATAAAACAACAGAGATAAGTATTATAAATTATGGTTCAGTCCTGCCAGCTGAAATGAAGGCAGAATTATTCAATTCAATGGTTTCATTCAGGCAAAAGAAAGATGAGCAGCCTCATCTTGGACTAGGACTGCACATTGCCAGGTTAATTGCTGAGTTTCATCACGCAGGAATAACAGCAAACAATCTTCCGCAAAATGAAGGTGTCATTTTCAAAATCAGTTTTAAATAAATTGATCTAAGGAACCTCTGATTAAGCCCAATAATACATTAAGTCGTCATTCTGGCGCATGCCAGAATCTAGTCAAACCAATGATTTACTGGATGCTGGTATTCACCAGCATGACGAAGTACGTACTTGATCGAAGATTTCCTGAATTAAGCTCTAGTCCCAAAACTGAATACTTTCCTCACCGGCTTCATTGACAGGTCGGGCAAGAAGTCCGGTCTGACTCAAGGTAATTTTAAATCGAGCGCTGTCATGCATGGGCAGATAGGTTGCCGACCCGTAATATGCATCAATCCAGGGCAGCCATGAAGGGTAATGTTTTGTGATTGACCAGATGTCCAGGCCTTCGTTTTTTGTCAGTGAATAGACTGTGCGATTTTCTGTTTTCTCTTCTTCTACATCTCGATAGCGCCCCGAGATTCTTTCCAGGCGGTAAAGTGAGTCCAGTCCTGCAAGATAAACTGGCGGCCTCCATTTAATGATTCGTGTATCAAGTTGCCATTCATCTCCCTTTATCATGTACTCTGTATTCTGATGCTCATCAGCTAAAGAGATAGTGGCTGAGTAATATTGTGGACCTAGCTGCTTAAATACAATTTCTGCGACATCCTGCTCGTGACTAATCCTGTTATAGGTATATAGATTCATGGACAGTGCAATCAATGCTACAGCCAGTACCAACAGCACTGTGCTGATTGAACTGTAGATCCCTGCTGATAGCAGTCGTTTCTGCCTGAGCCTGGCAAAAGCTATGACGGCTAATAACAGGCCTGTAAAGACGATGAGTCCTGCAATTACATTCACTTCTAAAGGCAGCTGCAGGACATTATCAAGGCTGATTTTCGAGATGATTCCTGGGATTATTTCAGACATGTCTCTTAGATATAAGTGTTTGATTGTTGTATGATTAGGCGCTGACTCAGTTATATAATCAAAGGTGTAAATATACGCCGTTATTGAATGATTAAAAGAAATTAAAGATATGCCCGCAGAAAAAGAACAATTCGAAGCAATCATCAAGCAACTCATTCCGATCAGTGACCTGTCACCAAGTGCACAAAATGATGTAATTGGGGTCGTTGAACTGCTTGAGATTAAAAAGAAAAAATTCGTTTTCAAGGAAGGTGATAAAGACAATTACTCTTATTATGTTCTGGCAGGAGAACTGGAATTAATCGGCGGAAAACAGGTTCAGAGCACAATCATTGGCGGCAGTGACAATGCCAGATATGCCATCGCACAATTACAACCAAGACAATTTTCGGCCAAGGCAAAAACTCCTGTGACGGTCTTAAGACTGGATAGGGGTACGCTGGATAGATTGATGGTGCATGAAGGCAGTAAAGAAGCAGATATAGAAGAAACAGGCGTTGAGATGGGAGTCAGCGACATTGATGAAGAGGACTCCGGTGACTGGATGACGAAGATGTTGCAGTCGGAGTTATTTGCCCGATTACCAATGGCTAATATCCAGCAGCTATTCGCCTACCTGGAGGCAGTTGCATTTAATGCAGGCGATACCGTAATAAAGCAGGGAGAGCCAGGTGATAATTATTACATCATTGAGGAAGGCACTTGTGAAGTCAGCAGGGTTCCCAAAGAAGGAGAAGACCCGGTTAAGTTAGCTGAGTTATCAATGGGTGATAGCTTTGGCGAAGAAGCATTACTGACTGATTCTACCAGGAACGCCACGATTACTATGTTATCAGATGGTGTTTTGATGCAACTAAGTAAGGATCATTTTGTAGAGCTAATCAAAAAACCATCTTTGAACTCAATATCTTTTGAAGAAGCTCAAAAAGTTATTGGCGAAGGCGGTGGCTGGGTTGATGTGCGATTTGCCAAAGAGTTTGAAGAATCAAATATAGAAACCAGCATAAATATTCCTTTGAATATATTACGTGCTCAACTGGACAAATTTAACACGTATACGCATTACATTATCTATTGTGATACCGGCGGCAGAAGTTCCGCAGCTGCATTTCTGCTAACACAGTTTGGAATTCATGTGTCATATCTTCAGGGTGGTCTTGTCTCAATTTCTCAAGCTGGTTTCGAGCAAACAACAGCTACGGAGGCTGCACTAGCAGCAGAAGAAGTAACACAAGAAAGAGCCATTGTAGAGCCTGTTGAAAGTCTTGAAGAGACTATTAATGATGTTACCGATACCGCAGTCAAGGCATCTGTACTGGAAACAGACCTGGCCAAAAACAAGATTGACCTTGAAGCGGCAGAGAAAAAACAAAAAGCAGATAGTGAGCAGACAGATAAAAAACAGCAGGCGGCATTAGAAGCAGAGAAGAAGAAACTTGAGCAGGAAAGAGTTGAAATTGAAAGGCAGAAAAAACTGGCTGAAGAAGATCTTGACAAGACACGCGAGCAGGAAATCATAAAGATTGATAACTCCAGGAAAAATGCTGAATCCCGGATGCAGGAAGAAAAGGCAAAGCTGGAAGAAATTTATACTAAAAACACGGAAGAAATGAAAAAGCTTCAGGAGATGAAAGCCAGGGCAGAAAAACAAATCAGGAAGGCACACGAACAACTTGAAAAACAGGCTAAAGAATCCAGGCGTGAACTGGATGAAGCAAGAAGTTTGAAAGACAGTGTCAAGGAAGCGAAGAAGAAGATTGAAGAAGAGGCCGAACAGCAGAGAATAAAACAAGCTGAGCTTGAAAAGAGTGTCAAGGCGAAAGCAAAGGCCTTGTTGGAAAAAGAAAAACGGAAACTTGCAGAAAAAATAGCGCAGAACAACGAAGAACTGGAACAGGCAAAAAAAGAGAAGGCGGTTGCTGAAGCCGGGCGTGTTGCTGCAAAAGAAGAAGCAGAAAAAATTATCGAGGAATACAAAGAGCAATTTGAAAAGGAAAAAGCTGAACTCCAGGCCCAACTTAAGGATGAAAGAGCAAAGTTGGAAGATGAAGCACAGAAAATCAAGGATAAATTAAATGAGGTTAATAAGGTCAAGGATGCGGCAGAAGCAGAAAGGAAAGTAGCAGAAGAGGATGCAGATAAGTTAAAAGCAAAACAGGTTGAGAAGATTGCTCAAGGGGATAAAGATGATGGTTCCCTGATAGATGAAATGAAGCGCGCACAAGAAAAACTCGAAGCAGCAAAAAGGGCCCTGGATGACGCGCAACATGAAGAAAAAATTACAGTAGCCGCAAAAGAAGGAAATGAGGAAGATCTTTTAAAACAGAAGGAAGAAGAAGAAAGGTTAAACAAGCAAATGGAAGCTGAACTTAGTGATTGGAAAGTGGAAGAAATTGAGAAAGAAAAACAGTTTGAAGGACGAGAATCCCAGGCAGAACATATCAAACGTATCGGGGAGCGTGCAGAGGCCGCAAAGAAAAAGACACAGGACGCTGCCGACGATTTATTCTCTGATATTGCCGGGCAGATTAGCGGTACCGATCATCACAAGTTGAGAGATTCAGACTAGTATATTTCCAGGTAGTTTGTGTAAATCCAGATTTATTATTTCATTAAATATTGTTGAGGAGAGAATTACATGAGTGATCGTATTGTTATGCGAGTAGGTGAAGCGTTGGTTGCAGGTGGACCACCAGGTACTGCGGCTGAGCCGGAAATTATCATCGGTGAACTGGATGGGCCATTTGGCACAGCGTTTGCAAATTTGCTGGGAGATCAGGTTAAAGGCCATACACGTGTCCTGGCCATTTTAAATACTGATGTGATGGTCAGGCCATCAACTTTGATGGTCAGTAAAGTGACTGTCAAAAATGAGAGATATACTAATATCCTCATGGGAACTGTGCAGGCTGCGACTGCAAATGGTGTGCTTGATGCGGTCAGAAATGGTGATATTCCGAAAGAGAAGGCGAATGATCTGGGAATTATTATTTCAGTCTGGTTGAACCCTTCCGTGGCAACTGATGATAATCTGGATCATAAAATCCTGTTTGATATTCATCGTAAGGCCACTGCTGCTGCAATCCATAAGGCAATGAATAATGAACCTGATATCGACTGGCTACTGGAAAACCAGGATGAGATTGTGCATAAGTATTATCAGATGGGGCTGGAAGGAAAAATATAATTAGGGCACCTCTATTAATTGTCTTTTTCCGCGATTGCGGCGTCAGCTCCGTGCTCGAATCCTCATGTACTACTTGTACACTGCGGTTCTGTGCGCGGTGCTTCCTTGCACTCACGCAAAAATCCTAATTAATAGAGGCACCTTTAAGTTCAAAAATTAATCATTATGGCTTTTGTTGACGGGTGATTAAAATATCGTATTAGCAAAGGGGATAGATATATTATTTATCCCCTTTTTGTATAAGCACAGGATTATTATCTGCCTTTTTGTATACGCGAATTATTTCTATGGGAGACATAAAGGAACGGGGTTCTAGATGTAATTCCACCGTCAATTGGTTCCCATCTTCCGAAAGTGAACAGGTTTCGGTAATAATCCCGCCATCAAGAGGGCGAGATTCTACAATAAATTTATTTTCATTTACCCAACTCGCAAACGAAAAGTCCTTATTGTCACCAGCGCTATTTCCGCTAGCACTGACTGAGCGACCTCGACCATCAGTATGGAATACTCTATTAAAACCTTCTTCATAAGTTAGACGAAATTCTGGTTTTTTGTAACTAATGGTTAAAATTTCGTCATATGAGACATGATCATACATGGCCTGATTCTCCGGACCTCCTTTGTACCTATTCTTGCCTTTTTTCCTGGTTGCTCTGCCCCCGGATTTTTTTATTGCCTTTTCAACTTGTTCATCTGTGTCATCACTCAGTTCCTCTTCGAAAATCCATTCGCCATTAAACGCTGATTGAATCCCGGTTTCTTGTGCGTATATTGAGGGAACAGATAGGCCTAGTACTAAGATATAAGTGAGTATTTTTATTTGTTGCATTGTTCTATTGTTACCTAATGTTTGATTAGATTAAAGGGGACAGATTTATTTATTTTGATAGAAATCTGTTATTACAGAACTATCCTTCCCACTTTTCCCATACCGGTGTGACTGATGCTGGCATAGCAGCCAGTTTCCCCAGTTTGACCCAGGTATTGTCATAGCCGTGAAAATCAGAACCTGCAGATCCAGATAGTTCAAAGCGCCTGGCGTAAGCAGCAGCAGTATTTATTTCATCTGCATTTGAACTCCCGGTAACAACTTCAATGCCGATCCCGCCAGATTCCTTGAATGCCG
>QNEM01000008.1 GCA_003645215.1 Gammaproteobacteria bacterium | reverse complement strand
GTGCTAAGTATAAGTAATAACTTCAAGCCTGTTAAATACCTTATTAAACAGACATTAACTGAAACGAAGATGAGTCAAAAAACACCATTAGGTCTTTGATCTGACAACATCTGATTAAGCAAATAAAATAGTCAGTATCTGGATAAGTTAATGAATCATTAATAGAAATTACTTAAAAGCTGAGCTTCAGATAGTGATTACGCGTTGCTCAGTGACGATCTTCTCCATCGGTACATCCGTATCTTCAACGGGAATATCCTCTACCAACTGTGCTTCATAGGCGAGGGCAATCTTGTGGCTCACCTGGTTTTGGGCGAACCATTTATCGTAATAACCACGGCCAAAACCCATACGGTGGCCAGATAGAGTGAAACCGAGCCCGGGTGTTAGGGCGATATCGAAAGGTCCAGAACAGGGTTTTGAGTTGCCAGGAGTCAGAATTCCCAGTTCACCGGGAACCAGATCTTCCCAGCTAGAAAAGGTTTCTGCCTCCATAAAGTCAGAATCAACAATTTTGGGCACAGCCAGGGTCTTGCCGGCATCCAGCAGGGCCTTGATAAGCTCATGGGTGTGGACCTCGGTGGCGTAGGAGATATAGATGAAAATTATCCTCGATTTACTGATCTCATCAAGCTTAAGTACTTGTTCTGTAATAGAATTACTGTAGTCCAGACGAGTGGCTTCAGGAATATTTGCCCGCGCTGTTTTGAGCATTTTCCGGGTTTCGGCCTTTTGCTGGCTGACTTGCATGTTTTGTTGCATGAATTGGCTGTCTCTAATACGTTGAAATGCTTTATTTTTCACTAATATGCCGTACAATACCGCCTTTTTTCAGGGCATGACAATTTGTCTGCCGAGATTGTAACAGGCTAATTTAAAGAGGTTAATGAATGGTAACCATTCGATTATCACGTACCGGGGCAAAGAAAAAGCCCTTCTATCACATTGTAGTCACAGACAGTCGCATGAAGCGCGATGGTCGTTATATTGAACGCGTTGGTTTTTATAATCCAGGTGCAGTTGGGAATGAAGAGACCCTTAGAATGGATAGCAGCCGTTTAGAACACTGGCAGAGTCAGGGTGCACAGATTTCAGATCGCGTTTCTAAACTGATCAAACTTAACGCGAGCGCCTGATTCATTTTCGAGCTCTCTAGACGGGGTTCGTATAAGCAAGACTGCATGAGTGGTGAATATGCAGGATGAAACCAGCCTCATAGTTATTGGAAAGATTGTCGGCGTATACGGCATCAAAGGCTGGTTCAAGATTTTGTCATTCACTCGGCCAAAAGAGAACATATTTAACTACGGCCCCTGGTTGGTTAAACAGGATAGTGAATGGCTGGAAATACAGTTACAGGAAGGCAAGCCACAGGGAAAAGGCTTGATCGCATCCCTGGAGGGATTTACTGACAGAGATGAGGCGATGGCCCTGGTCGGTTCAGAGCTGGCAATTGACAGGGAGCAGTTACCCGCAGCTAAAGAGGGCGAGTTTTACTGGCATGACCTGATTAATATGCAGGTTATTAACCAACAGAATGAAATGCTTGGGGTGGTTACTGAACTCCTTGAGACTGGTGCAAATGATGTGCTGGTTGTTGAAGCTGATAAGCAGCGATATTTAATACCTTATGTGCACGATATCTATATTAAAGACGTCGATACTGAACAGGGTGTGATACAGGTTGATTGGCAATCCGATGATTGACGGTAATTAGCAATCGATGCTGGGCGGCTTGAATGTTACAGATTGAAGTAATAACTTTATTTCCGGAGATGGTGAATACTGTCACCGAGTATGGGATTACCAGTCGCGCAGTGAAGCGGGGCTTACTCAAGGTCAACACCTGGAATCCCAGAGATTATACAAGTGATAATCACAGGACGGTGGATGATCGACCCTACGGGGGTGGTCCAGGGATGGTAATGATGGCAGAGCCATTAAGTGCAGCGATTACAGGTGCGCGCGATGAGTTTGATTTAGGAAATACCCCGCATGTGATTCATCTGAGTCCTCAGGGCAGGAAACTGGATCAGAAGGGCGTAATGGAATTGGCGCAACGACAGCATCTGATTTTGATTGCTGGACGTTATGAAGGTATAGATGAGCGTGTCATTGATAAGGAAGTTGATGAGGAGTGGTCAATAGGTGACTATGTTCTGAGTGGCGGGGAGTTGCCCGCGATGGTGCTGATTGATGTGCTGACCAGAACATTACCGGGTGCCCTGGGTCATGAAGATTCGGCAAGTGAAGATTCGTTTTTCAATGGCTTGCTTGACTATCCTCACTATACGAGGCCAGAAGAGATTGAGTCTAATAAGAATGACGAGCAGCAAGTACCAGATGTATTGCTGAGCGGTAACCATGAGGAAATCAGGCGTTGGCGTTTACAACAGGCACTGGGGCGTACATGGTTGAGAAGACCGGATTTACTGGAAAATTTAAATTTGGATGATGAGCAACAGGATTTACTGGAATCATTCAAGAAAGAGTATACGAAATAAAATTATTTAAGCGGAGTTAGTGAGATGAGCAAGATTATAGAACAGCTTGATGCAGAACAAATGACAAAAGAAATACCGGATTTTGCTCCGGGCGATACCGTCGTTGTTCAGGTAAAGGTAAAAGAAGGACAAAGAGAGCGTCTTCAGGCATTTGAAGGTGTTGTGATTGCAAAGAAAAATCGCGGCCTGAATTCAGCTTTTACTGTGCGTAAGATGTCTCATGGAGAAGGTGTTGAACGTGTTTTTCAAACATACAGTCATGCCATTGCAGACATTGAAGTAAAGCGACGTGGTGATGTACGACGTGCCAAATTGTATTACATGCGCGAACGCACAGGTAAGGCAGCCAGGATTAAAGAGAAAATCAAGACCAGCTAAGTTCATGTTAAATGTTCATTTTAAAAGCCCCGCAAATGCGGGGTTTTTTTTGCCATGAATGGCCTTCAGGATTTTGTTCAAGACAAATCCTAAGCGCCTACATCCATGTAGGCGATGTCGGGAGCAAAAGGAAGTGCGAGAACGGCTATGTACACGACTACAGGGATGAAGGAGGTACGATTATATGGAAATAATCGGTAGGAGTAGAGTCTGGAACAGAGACCGAGAGCAACGCAGGAGCAGTTGCCGAGGATGTACTGGTGTCGTTGATAACAGGGAAGAAAAGGTATTCATACACTTCCATAGTCTTAGTGGGTTATGATTGCCTTATATGACGCAGTCCACAGCAGAATATGATTTTTTGTATGATTCTCCCACAGGTCCATTGGGGGTGTGTATTGATGCGGAAAGTATCACCAAAATCATCTGGCTGGAACAGGACGTACTGGCAACAACAGAAACACCTCCATCAAAATCAATTAATAGTAAACTGAAACAAAAGGTTGTCTCGGCTCTGGATAATTATTTTGAGTCAGGCTTGTTCGAGGGTGACATCTCCCTGAGTCCAGATGGGAGTCGCTTTCAGAAAAAAGTCTGGCAAGCGTTGAAAAGAATTCCATCGGGAACGGTTAAAACATACGGTGATGTCGCAAAGGAGTTGAAAACCAGTAGTCGTGCTGTCGGTCAGGCATGTCGTAGAAACAATATTCCGCTATTTATTCCATGTCATAGAGTTGTTGCCGCCCAGGGGATCGGTGGTTTTATGGGTGGCTATCGTCATGTAGAACGAAAACGTTGGTTACTGCAGCATGAAGGCATCCTCTGATTCCATAAGCCAGGATATGCAAGCAGCAAAGGATCAGATTGATCGTTTTCTCGACGCCCTCTGGATGGAGAGGGGTGTCAGCGAGAATACCCTGGCGGCCTACCGAAGTGACCTGCAAAAATATGCCCTGTGGCTGGATAAAAACAAGTGCCAGATAACAGCAGCACAGGAAGGTGACTTAAGAAATTATTTATCCAGCATGCAGGGAAGAACCGCAAGAACGATGGCACGGCATCTTTCAAGTATTCGAAGCTTATATAGTTATCTACTACGTGAAGGGATAATGCAACATGATCCTGGGGCCAGGGTAGAGGCGCCAAAAATAGGCAGACACTTACCCAAGTCATTAACAGAAGGCGAAGTGGAGGCTCTACTGAAAGCACCGGATACAGGCACGCCTCTTGGTTTACGTAATAGAACCATGCTCGAAATACTTTATGCTTCGGGTCTGCGCGTCTCTGAATTAATCAGTCTGCAAACCGGGCAGGTCAATCTGCGCCAGGGGGTTGTACGTGTATTGGGTAAAGGTAGTAAGGAAAGGCTTGTGCCCCTGGGGGAAGAATCAATCGAATGGTTAACACGCTATCAGAATAGCGCAAGGATCGAGCTATTAGGAAAAAATATCAGTGATGCATTATTCCCGACCAAACGGGGTGAGGCGATGTCACGACAGGCATTCTGGTATTTGATTAAGCGTTATGCTGTGGCTGCAGGTATCAATAAAACAATCTCACCGCATATGTTAAGACATGCCTTTGCGACACATCTGTTGAACCATGGGGCTGATCTCAGGGTTGTACAGATGCTGCTGGGACATAGTGATATTTCGACTACACAAATCTACACACACATTGCCCAGGAACGTCTTAAAAACCTGCATGCGGTGCATCATCCCAGGGGATGATCCCATAGTTTAACTTCTGGGTTTAATTTCTGGGCCTAAACTTTATCCATATCGTCAGGGATGACTGAGAATATTTCCTCAAGTGTTGTCAGGCCTTCAGCAATTTTTTGAGCACCACTGATTCGAAGGCTACGCATGCCCTGTTTCAATGCGGCAGCACGGATTGAATTAATGTTTGTATTATCTGAAACCATTTTTTGCAATTCAGGATTCATAGGCAATATTTCATAGATGCCAATGCGCCCCAGGTAGCCGGTATGTTTACATTCGTCACAGCCTACAGCCTTGAAGCAGTTATTTGGTACTTTAAGTTTTGGCGGGGCTGTGAGTTTAATCCAGGCATCTTTATTCAGAGTCGTAGCTTGTTTGCAATGCGGACATAGTGTGCGAATCAGGCGTTGTGCAAGAATGCCCAGTACTGATGCGTTAATCAGGAAAGGTTGAATACCAATATCAATGAGTCTTGTGATTGCAGATGGCGCATCATTTGTATGCAGGCTGGAAAGCACCAGATGCCCGGTCAGGGCTGCCTGTATGGCGATATCAGCCGTCTCAAAATCACGAATCTCGCCGATCATAATAATATCCGGATCCTGTCTTAATAAAGTACGTACCCCTGTCGCAAAATCAACGCCAATGTTTTGTTGAACCTGCATCTGATTCAGCTGCTCATCAACCATTTCGATAGGATCTTCAATCGTACAAATATTGTTGTCCGGGCGTGCCAATTGTCTTAACGCCGAATAAAGCGTTGTGGTTTTTCCTGAACCTGTGGGACCTGTGACCAGGATAATGCCATGGGGATTATGCGTCATATGTTCCCAGGTTTTGATCTCATGTGCGCCAAAGCCAAGGTCTGTAAAACTTTTGTATAACATTTCAGGGTTGAAGATTCGGATGACCAGTTTTTCCCCAAAAGCCGTGGGCATGGTCGAGAGTCGCATCTCAACTTCATCTCCAGAGGGAGTTTTGGTTTTTATTCGTCCGTCCTGTGGGCGACGTCTGTCGGTAACATCCATGCGTCCAAGGGATTTCAAGCGGCTGGATATTGCGCCCATGAGAATGATTGGGAATTCATGAACCTGGTGTAACATGCCATCAATACGAAAGCGGATTTTGCCTTTTTCTCTACGTGGTTCCAGGTGAATGTCACTCGCACGTTGTTCAAATGCGAATTGTAATAACCAGTCAACAATACTGACGATGTGCTGATCATTAGCATCGGGTTCCCCCATTTTTCCAACTTCAATGAGTTGTTCAAAATTCTGCAGCTTTGATCTGGATTCATCAGAGTCAATGACAGCACCCAGTATGGATTGGCTAATGCCGTAAAATTCTACGAGATAACGTTCGACGTCTTTTGGGTTGACCAGTACGCATTTGATCCTCAGATTAACGATACGTGAGAGTTCTTGCACCCACGAATCAAAAAAGGGTTCGCAGTTGGCAACGGTCAATTCCTTGCTATCAATTTCCAGGGGTAGAATTTTCAGGTTTGTAGCATAAGCCTGTGAAACCAGGCTGGTAACTTTATTGACATCAATCTTTAAGGGGTCAATTCGTACATAAGGTATCCTGGTTTTTTCAGCCAACCATTGTGTGAGCCGTTCAAGTGTTAATGGGAATGATGGTTCACAACTGCTGTGCCAATCAAGGTTAGACAGGGTAATAAGTGGGTGTGTCTTTTTGTTATCAGACTCATGTAAGCCGGCAAACTGTGTACGCTGTTCCTCAGTAATGAGACCATCTTCCAGCAATAGTTTCAGGACATAATCCAATGTCAGTTTTTCATTACCTGAGGACGTAATCACCTGCTGTTGCATCTGTATTTACCGTTGTCAGTCATGTGGAATTTGTGCAGATGACTTTAGCACTCATTATACAAATATGGAATTACAGTGCCTGTGGAACGGACAGAGGTTTCTCATGTCTGATATCATGCCCGGATGATTTTGATTGATTCCGGGACTATTAGTTAGATTCTGAATTATAGAATAAAATCCGGATTTGACCGGAAAATGGAGTATTAGATGAGAGTAGTGATTGTTTTACTGTATATGAGCCTTCTTTTGTCTGCTTTCAATACTGTTGCAGACGAGCAGGTAGAAGCGCGATTAATAAAACGTATGCAAGAGGTGTTTCCGGGTATCGATATTTCACAAGTGAATTCGACACCGATTGATAATATCTATGAAGTGATGATGGGCCCTGATGTTGTTTATATGACAGAGGATGCACGTTTTGTCCTGAAAGGCGATTTGATCGATATACAGGAAAGGCGCAATCTCAGTGAAGCTGTGCGTTCACAGGCAAGGGTCGATATATTGAAAAACATTCCACAAGATGAATACATCGAATTTGCAGCAAAAAATAGCAAAGATACCATTTACGTTTTTACAGATGTCGATTGTGGATACTGTCGTAAATTACACAGGGATGTTACAGAATTAAATGAAAATGCGATCACGGTCAGATATCTTGCCTATCCCAGAGGAGGTGTCAGGTCTGCTACTTACAAGCAAATGGAAAACATCTGGTGTGCTGAAGATCGTCCCCAGGCCCTGACAGATGCGAAGAATGGCAGGCCAGCCAAGGCCAGCAAGTGTGACAACCCTGTAGCAAACCAGTATGCCCTGGGTAAGAAAATGGGTGTACGTGGCACACCGGCGATTTTTCTTGAAGATGGGCAGGCATTACCTGGTTATATGCCACCAGCTGAATTACTCAAGGCCCTTGATCGATAAATAAGTCTCATCAGACAGACCAGTTTCATCAGATAGACCCAGGCCACTCAGCTGGTTGATTGTTGCTATTGTGATGGAGCCATCATCGTCATCTATGCTCTCAACCTTGATCGGTAAATAATGCAGGTCTTTGGCACACCAGAGAGTTATCCTGTCTTTCTTTCCGGATTTTAGACGAGAAAATTTCATGGTGTTAAATTTCCCGATAGGCGTGTCGATAGATTCTTCTCCGTGATATTTAAGCTTATAGGTTTTGATTTTCGCCCCGTCTACAACGGTGTAGCTTGTCGGGGGATGTCCCGTTTTGAGATCGTGCATGAGATTGATCTGGTAGAGTAGTTTATCAGTCATGCCAGCCTCTAATACAAAGCTTGATTTTGTTCCGTCACCAACATAATGTGCCTGCATATTTTCCCAGTCAAAAACAGTTTTTTTATGTTTTTCCTTCTTTTTCTTAATGCGGTCATAGCTATAACTCAAGGGCTTTATTTGCTGCTCATGCAAATACCAGTGAGATTCTTCCACAACATGAAGTTTGTAAAAGATAGATACCAGACCTGTTGAGTTTGTTTCTGAACGATATATATAATCGTCATTATCAAGGCGAGATAAACTACTATGCATTTCAGCGACTTCCATACCGTTCCTGACTATTTCAAATGATGCCTCAAATGGTGGAGGCACATTTTCGTCTGCATGTAATGGTGAAGTACAGGCCAGTAATATAATCAGAACTAATTGATTTATTTTTTTCATGGTAAATAACTGCATTTCCAAGTAGTTTGGGTATTGAGTACTAAGACCAGCATTCGGTGGTAATATTCGTTCCAAATTTATAAATTAATACGACTTTATAACGCTAAATGGTTATCAACAACAGATGAAACAGATATTTACACCAGATAACAAGGTCAGGGTACTGATTGCCGGGGATGTCATTCTGGACAGATATTTGCATGGGGACACCACACGTATATCTCCAGAAGCACCGGTGCCTGTGGTGCACGTGAAGGAAACTGAAGAACGGCCAGGTGGAGCAGGGAATGTTGCGCTGAATATTTCAAAATTAGGCGTGCAATGCTGCCTGGTTGGTATTACCGGGAAAGACGACTCGGCAGATCTGCTTGAAAAATACCTGTCTGATGAAAATGTTGAATGTCAGTTTATTCGCCAGGATGGTTTTCCTACCGTGACAAAACTAAGGGTATTGAGTCAGCATCAACAATTGATTCGACTGGATTATGAAGCAGCTGTAATCCAGGTTGATGTGGAAAAAATTAATGCATTATTTGTTCAGCAATTACAGGATACAGAGGTTGTCGTTTTATCCGATTATGCGAAAGGAAGTTTGCGAGACATAAATAATCTGATTAAACAGGCAAGAGACAGCGGATGTACTGTCCTGATTGATCCAAAAGGTACTGATTTTTCTCGCTACCAGGGAGCGAGTGTTTTAACACCAAATCTTAAGGAATTCGAGATGGTTGTTGGTGAGTGTAATGACGTTGATGAAATTGTTTCAAAAGGCAAGGCTTTATGCCAGACACTTGAGCTGGATGCACTGCTGGTGACGCGCGGCAAAGATGGGATGACATTGATTCTTCGAGATGAGCAGGCAGTACATCATCCTTCACGGGCATTGGATGTATTTGATGTAACCGGCGCCGGGGACACGGTGATTGCCACATTGGCAGCTGCGATTGCCTCGGGTCACGATATCGTCCACGCAACCGCTTTGGCCAATGAGGCCGCAGGTCTTGTGGTTGCCAAGCTGGGGACAGCATATGTGACAGTGGAAGAATTGAATCGAGCTGTTATGGAACATCATGTCAAAAACAAAGGCATATTGGATGACGATCATTTGATGACTATAGTGAACGAAATCAAGAAGCAGGGTGAAACCCTGGTCATGACAAATGGCTGTTTCGATATCCTGCACGCAGGACATGTGCAATATCTGCAACAGGCCAGACAATTAGGCGATTATTTACTGGTTGCGGTCAATGATGATGCTTCAGTCTCCCGATTGAAAGGAGATGAACGCCCGGTGAATCAACTAGCTGATCGTATGGCTGTGCTGGATGCGCTTGAAGCAGTGGATTGGGTCGTGCCTTTCTCAGAGGACACACCGGAAGATTTGATTAATAAGGTCCTGCCGGAGGTTTTGGTCAAAGGTGGAGATTACCAGGTCAATGAAATTGCTGGTGCTGATGCAGTCATAAAAAATAATGGTGAAGTGAAGATTTTTTCATTACTTGAAGGATGTTCGACCAGTCGTATTATTGAACGTGCCAGGGCTATGGATAACAGGAACATGGAGAAAGACAAATAATGATTATTGTCACTGGTGGCGCCGGGTTCATCGGCAGTAATCTGGTAAAGGCCTTGAATGATAAAGGCTTGACTGATGTATTGGTTGTAGATGATCTGACTGAGGGGATCAAATTCAGAAACCTGGTTGATTGTCAGGTGATTGATTATCTGGATAAGGATGATTTTCTACAGAAGATTAAGCAGGAGAAGGATTTTTCTGAAAAGATTGAGGCGATTTTTCATCAGGGTGCCTGTTCCACGACCACCGAATGGGATGGTCGCTATATGATGGGAAATAATTACACTTACTCCAAAGATTTATTACATTATTGTTTGAATCTTAAAATTCCCTTCATCTATGCCTCCAGTGCTGCGGTTTATGGCACGGGTGAAAATTTCAGGGAAACGAGGGAAAACGAAGCACCAGTCAATGTCTATGGCTACTCAAAATATTTATTTGATGAGTATGTCAGGCGTTTTGTGACTGAACCTGAAAGCCAGGTAGTTGGATTACGTTACTTTAATGTGTATGGACCACGAGAACAGCATAAGGGATCAATGGCCAGTGTTGCCTGGCATTTGAATCAACAGATTCAGGCAAGCGGTAAGGTCAGATTATTTGAAGGTAGTGGGGGATATGAAAATGGCGATCAACGGCGGGATTTTATTCATGTTGATGACGTCGTCAAAATAAATCTCTGGATGCTGGAAAATTCTGCCTCTGGCATTGTCAATGTAGGCACAGGAGCAAGTCGACCATTCAATGATGTCGCAAAAGCAATTGTCAGCTGGCATGGAAAAGGGGAAGTGGAATATATTGAATTTCCTGAACATCTCAAAGACAGCTATCAAAGTTTCACAGAAGCGGACATCAGTTCATTAAGGCAAATGGGTTATAAAAATGATTTCCTGTCTGTCGAAGATGGCGTGAAACAATATCTCGATGTCCTTAATCAATAAAAGCCATCATTAGAACAAATATTTCGAGATCATTTCCATTGAGAAGAATCTATTCTTTTATCATTTATTTATTGATCCCTTTTGTCGTACTAAGATTATTCTGGCTTGGGTTTCGTAATCCTGATTACAGGCGTCGCTGGAAAGAACGCTTTGGTTTCCCTGATAAAATCACATCACAAGACAGGATTATCTGGCTACATGCTGTATCTGTTGGTGAAGTCCAGGCATCAAGGCCGCTGGTAAATGGTCTAATGGAAGAATACCCGGATTACAAAATATTAATCACAACCATGACGCCTACGGGTGCTGATAGTGTGAAACAATATTTTGGCGAGTCAGTAAGACAGCTCTATGTCCCTTATGATCTACCTGTTGCAATCAAGCATTTTATCTCTGTCATTGAACCATCAATACTGATCGTCATGGAAACGGAGTTGTGGCCAAACTTGTTTCATTATTGCCATAAAAACAATATCCCTGTCATCGTCGTTAATGCACGCATGTCTGAAAAATCTGCTAAAGGTTATCGTCGTTTCTCATCATTAATTCGTCCGATGCTTGAAAAAGTTTCATTAGTTGTCGCCCAGGGTGAAAAAGATGCAGAAAGAATGATAGCGCTCGGGGCAGACAAGGATAAGGTGAGTGTGACTGGAAATCTGAAATTTGATATTCATTTGCCCCATAGTGTTACCGAACAGGCCCAGGCGCTAAGACGATATTTTTCAGTGAATCGACCTGTGTGGATAGCGGCAAGTACGCATGAAGGCGAAGAGAAAATAATACTGGATGCTCTTGATAAAGTTCTACAACGGCAATCACAGTGCCTGCTTGTGATTGTGCCACGGCATCCTGGGCGAGCAGCAGCTGTCAGAGAATTATGCATTAAAAGAAATTTTAAAGTCTTGTCTAAAAGCGATAACAGGGAATGTGACGAAAATGTAAAAGTTTTCATTCTCGATACACTAGGCGAATTACCAATGTATTATGCGGCTGCAGATGTTGCATTTGTTGGGGGCAGCCTGACTGAAATAGGTGGCCACAATATGCTGGAACCTGCCTGCCTGGCCTTGCCAGTAATTATGGGACCACATGTATTTAACTTTCAGGAAATCAGTCAACTGTTACTGGATGAAGGTGCTGCCTGGAAAGTGTCCAATGCTGATGAACTATCAATCAAGGTGAGCGGTCTACTGGCCGATGCAAATTTAAGGCATAACACAGGTGAACGAGGCAGGAATATTGTCTTGAAAAAAAGGGGGAATGTTGAAAAAATCATGGAATTAATCAGAGAATTTTTCAAGACTCATGTAACTTAAGCTGCATAGGCTGTCTAAGGCGTTATAATTACCACTATTGGTTGAACCAGTATTGGTAGAAATTTATAAAGCTTGCCCGAAAGCACCTTTGGGAATTATTTTTTAGATTTAGAATTTGGAGGCATGTGAAATGCAAATGATTAAAGTTGTGCCCTGTGTACTATTGCTGGGATTTTCATCAATGGTTACTGCGAATGACTTCCCGACACGTGATCGGGTTGAATATGTACTGAACTGTATTCAGGAGATAGGCGAAAACACCATGGACGAATTACAAACATGTTCGTGCCGTATCGATTCAATCGCATCAGAAATGTCGTTTGAAGTATATGGTTATGCAGTGACCTATAACCGTAATAAAAGAATGACAGGTGAAAAAGGTGGCGTCTTCAGGGATAACAAGGCAGGCATAAATTTTTCAAAAGAACTGAAGGGCGCTGAAGACACAGCCAAAGGGCAATGCATAAAGGTTGTACACATTGTGGCACCGACGGATCTGACCAGGGATAAAAGGTACGATGAGATAAATGAAATTAAGGAAGGTTCGGAAAGTAAGGAAGATTACGGACATCGTAGATAATTTAAACCTGGTCAATGTAAACCAGGGAATCACAATAGTGGAAGTATTTAAATAAAAAAAGGGTGGCAGATGCCACCCTTTTTTAATGAAGCCAGTTTATTTATTCAGATATGTCTATAAGGTAACTGCCTACAAGGTAACAGAATGAGTAGATTTAAATTCATTGTTCTTTGTATCAACAGCAACAACGACCATGTCCCCTTCTTTTTCTGGTGTGAAAAAGAAACGAAAACTGGGATCCTGACTGATGGCAAATGTCAGGTCGGCCTTCAACACTATCTTGCCCTCATAACTCACTATTATTTCTTTCACAAAATGAGGTGGTGGTTTCACACCGGTTCTCTGACTGGCACCAAGTCCGGTAATATTCGGGTGACTGATCTTGAGTTGCATTAAATTAGGCTCTCCCAGGGTCACATCACCAACGGTATTCATTTTCATTTTACCCATACGCTTCAGTGATTCATCAACACTTGCACCAAGGGGCTCTGAACAACCACCCAGTGAGCGAATGAATGATTTGCTCATCAGCAACTCACCATTATTCATTTCAGTAACGACACGGAAATAAGTATTACTATCAACCCTGATGCGCATGGCAAGATCTGCCTTACCACTCTCCGGGGTAAATTCAAATACACCAACCAGAGGAAGTGGGTTTTTGTCGAGATAGATGTGTAATTTTTTGATGTAGCGATCTGCTGTTTGAGGAATCTTTGAATGAATAGAAACCGGTACCACTGAAGGGTCTTCTGATCTGTATGGCGCCTTCAATTCGATAACGGCATCGGTCGGGTTCTCATTAATTTCCCTGTCCTGAAATGCTCCAGGGCGAAGGTTTTCATCCCATACTCTGTCAGATTGTCTTTTAAGGTCATCCGGGCTTCTGTTTCTCAGATCGTTAACATCGGCCATAGTTGGTATGGCCAGTGCGAATATTGCTGCTGCTGAGATTATATTAACTAATGTTCTAAATGATAATGTCATTATTAACTTCCCTCAAAGTTTTTAACTAATTAGCTGGCTGATTAATTTCTTAATAATTTCTGCAATTATACATTACGCATCACACGTAGTGCCTATGCTTGTACGATATGACAGTCGAATTCATGAAAGTTCATACGATGAGCTACAGCAAATTGATAGAGAGTAAAAGTGTTACGAAATATTTGATATTTCATATTATACATTTATTTAATAAACCTGATTAAGCTATTAATAATAAAGATTATTAAAGGATGAAATCTCGAATAGAATTCCAAAGTGGGTTGGTGAAATTGAATATCTATCTATGTATATATGGGCGATTAACCATTGATAATTTGTCAGCAACTACTTGCGCATTAATTAACAATTACCTAGACTCAGTTTTTTGAAGTTGAAAGCTAGTATTGCTGCACTGCATCAACTAGACGCCTTAAGTAGTTGGTGGCAATGGTGAAAGTGGTATACAATGCTTACCTCACTGTAGCTGAGTAAGAAAATGTTATGGACAAACTTACTCGCACAACTTGGTACTTCTAATCGAAGTAAATAGCGGTTACAAAAAAACGAGAATTATCCAATTCGGGAAACATTGTAATGATCTGGCAATGTTGTATTTTTTATGGACGCGCAATTATATAGATGCCTGATAACAATATAAAACATATGGCAACAACAAGTTCTTCATACAACCGTCTGCACGGTCTGTGCAGCTTGGTCATTTTTCCGTGTGACAATATTTCTGATTCAACTATTTCCGTTCCAACCAGTTCTACCCCAACAAGTAAAAATTCTTTTTACAACTCTTTGATGTCTATTGATCTCAGGATATCAGGGGGTTTCTGTGTACACACGAGATCGAACATGATCAACTAATATAAGAGGAGGAGGTCATGAGTAAAATATCTTTTAAATCAGTGGTAATCGCTGCGGTCGCTCTAGTGGTGCCTGTGGTAGCTTCTGCGAATGATGAAGTTCGTAAGCTGTCACAGAATCCTAACTATTGGGCGAACATTAGTGGGAACTACGACAATCACCGTTATTCTGCATTGAAGCAAATCAATAATAAGAATGCCGGTAAGCTACAAGCCGCGTGGACATTTTCAACAGGTGTTCTGCGTGGTCATGAAGGTGGTCCTCTGGTACTGCCTAGTTCTGCAACAGGTTTGTCAGGAGATACTCTGTATATCCATGCGGCTTTCCCAAACAACACGTTTGCGATTGACCTGGATACATTGGGCATCATTTGGCACTTTGAACCACAACAGGATTTCGACGTAACTGTTCCAGTTATGTGTTGCGATACTGTTAACCGTGGTCTTGGTTATTCAATGGGCCAGATTTATCTGCAACAAGCTGACACCACATTAGTGGCTTTGGATGCTAAAACAGGTAAAGTCAACTGGACAGCAATGAATGGTGGGGATATTCCTGCCAGTCTGGGTGGTCCTTACGGTCCTACATCAGGCATGACCAATACCAGTGCTCCACATCCAATGAAGGTTAAGATCATGACTGGTTGTTCCGGTGCTGAGTTTGGTGTTCGTTGCTGGATGGCTGCTTACAATGCAAAAGACGGTAGTCTGGCATGGCGTGCTTTCAGCATGGGTCCTGATGCAGATATGCTGTTCGACAAAAACACAACCTCAATGGGTAAGAAAGTTGGTAAAGATTCCAGCTTGAAGACCTGGAAAGGTGATCAGTGGAAGCAAGGTGGTGGCTCTACTTGGGGTTACTGGCCTGCCGATTTCGATGAAAACCTGATGTATTACGGTACTGGTAATCCAAGTACCTGGAATCCGGTTGTTCGTCCTGGCGACAATAAATGGTCTATGACTATTATGGCTCGTGATATCGACACTGGTGTTGCACGTTGGGTCTATCAGATGACTCCTCATGATGAGTGGGACTATGATGGCATTAACGAAATGATCCTGGCTGACTTCAAAGTTAAAGGCAAAATGACACCAGCACTGGTTCACTTTGACCGTAACGGCTTTGGATATACCATGAACCGTAAAACTGGTGCTCTGTTAGTTGCTGAGAAATTTGATCCGGCAGTGAACTGGGCAACAAGCATAGACATGAAAACAGGTCTGCCTAATCGTGTTGCTGCTTACAGTACACACGGTAACGGTGAAGATGTTGTTTCTAAAGACATCTGTCCTGCAGCTCTGGGTTCAAAGGATCAACAGCCTGCTGCTTACTCACCAAGCACTGGTCTTTTCTATGTTCCTACCAACCACGTATGTATGACCTACGAACCAGTTAGTTATGCTGCTGGTGGTAACAAGTATGTTTCAGGTCAGGCTTATGTGAATGCAAACTTAACCATGTATCCTGCTGGTGCAGTATGTCCGGATTGCCCGAACAACAATGCAGCAAAAGACAACATGGGTAACATGATTGCATGGGATGCTAGCAAAGGTAAGATCGTATGGTCTATCACTGAGCAGTATTCAGTTTGGTCAGGCGTACTTGCAACCGCAGGTGGCGTAGTATTCTACGGTAACCTTGAAGGTTGGGCTAAAGCTGTAGATGCCAAGAGTGGCAAGCTTCTTTGGAAGTTTAAAACTCCTTCAGGCATCATTGGCAGTTTCAATAGCTGGGCACACAATGGCAAGCAGTATGTCGGCGTACTCTCAGGTATTGGTGGTTGGGCTGGCGCAGTTGCTGCTATCCCAGGCTTAGCTGCAGCACCTGATGGTGCAGCACTTGGTGCTGTTGGTGGTTACAGAGGTCTGTTGAAGTCCTCACGTGCTGGTGGTACTTTGATGGTGTTCGCACTGCCTTAAGTAGCACTTAACACGTTACGAACCATGTTTTAAACCAGGGTTCGTAAGTAGTTACAAAAAAGCCCCGGCCTTTTACAGGTCGGGGCTTTTTTTTATCTTATTTATGAATAATAGTATCTTCCTGAAATCACTATTGTTACTGTGATCGCTACCTTCTGAAAAGTTCCATAAAAAAAGCAAGAACTTTGTGACCAGGCAAAAGTCACATCTCGTGACACCTGAATATTTTTTCCATGTAGTGGGTGCGCACAGGTGTTTAGTTGTGTTTGAAAGACAATATTAAGTAATATAGGGATTGAATTTATGGGCTAAATCCAGCAAAATTAAGGATTACGCCTGAACCACAGACTTCTCAATGAATCGGTACCTGGTGGTGTAAATTCAATAGATTATGTAATACAAAACCTCACTGGAGAAGGTTAAGATGAAAATAATGAAAATTGCTACAAAATTAGCTGCTGTGTCAGTTTTACTCGTATCCTTTAGTGCAACTGCCGAAGATCATGAGATTGTTGCTGGCGCAACCAACTTTAATCCAATGCATTTGTTTGTACAGCCTGGTGATACTATCCAATGGAGAAACATGACCATTCACGACACTCAATCAATGGATGGTCTGATCCCGGAGGGAGCAGAAGCCTGGAAATCCAATATTGGTCAGGAATATGCGGTGACCCTGGATGTAGAAGGTGTTTATATCTATAAATGTAATCCACATTATCCAAACGGTATGGTCGGTGCGATCATTGTTGGCGAGGCCAATAATATGGACCAACTCGATGCTAATGCTAAAGGTAGAGAGAAGGGTGTTATCTTCAAGTTGAAGAAAAAACTAGCAGCAAAATAAGTAAAACTTTCCGTACACTCAATGAATATGACTAATATTTTACTTAATTATTCAAATCAATCAGGACGAACATTGTTCGTCCTGATTTCCATTTTGACCCTGGTTTTTACCAGTAATATTACGATTGCTGAAGAATCAAGTGGCAAGCAGCGACCTGTACTGAAAGTATGTGCAGATCCTGAATTGATGCCGCTTTCCAATAAAAATGAAGAAGGCATGGAAAACAAGGTCGCTGATTTACTTGCGAAAGAACTTGGTGCTGAAGTGGAATATGTATGGTTCCCACAGCGTATAGGCTTTATTCGTAATACACTTCGTTCTGAAGAAAACGGTGTATACAAGTGTGATCTGGTGATGAGCGTACCAGAACACTTTGAACTGGCAGCAACGACCAAACCCTATTACGCAGCAACCTATGTCATGGTATATATCAAAGGCAGAGGTCTGGACAGTGTTATAGAGCCAGAGATGCTTGAGACACTGAACAACGAGAGAAAAGATATTAAAATGGGCTTGTTTGATCGTGGCCCTGCGCAACTCTGGGTTTTCTATCATAATTTAATGGATAATATGGTTCCGTATCAATTTCAGATGGGTGATCCCAAGATAAACCCCACCGAAGTTATCCTCAGCGATCTTTATGATGGTAAGTTCGATGCAACCATCGTTTGGGGGCCGACTGCAGCGTATTATGCCTCGAAGAATAAAGATCGAGGTGAAATGGTTATATTACCTTTGAAAGATGATCCAAAAAGAGCGCAAATGAAATTTGTTTATAATATGTCTATGGCCGTTAGATTTGGTGACAATGAATGGAAAGAACAATTAAATGAATTCATTAATAAACAACAGGAAGGAATAAATGACATTATCAGTAGTTATGGAATCCCTATTGTAGAGGTTGTTGCAAAACCAGTAGCAAACGATGACGATTAGTCTCCCGCCAAAATAAAATTTAGATGTGATTAAAATGATAAAATATTTGCCACTGCTATTAGTTTTTTTGTCTAGCCCGAACTTGGTTTATGCTGAAAAAACGGCAGAAGAAGAGTTGAAGCCACAGATTGGGTCAATAGATGATTCGGGAATGGTTGACGTTAATGAGTATGAATTTTCCAATGCCGAAAATAAATTGTGGTTGGACAAACATTTATTGAATATAGAGCAACCAGTAAGATTGCATTATGAATTTGTAAAGACCGGATCTTATGAAGATGGTTTCATCGATGATATTTATCTGGATATTATTCAAATAAACGAAGATGGTACCAGGAATGCTGCATTACAATTCTTTACAGAAGAAAGAAGTCAAAAAGTCTCACCAAGTAATGTGGAGAAAATTACAGGGAATCCAGTGATAGGGATATACATGCAGGGTGATGTTTACGAAATGAGTCGTTTAACTGATGGCGGTTGGAAATATTTTCATCGACAAATCAAGCTGGCAATAGCTGATAACAACGAAAGTGAGCCTGTCACTATTAAACTCAATGGGAAAGAATATCAGGGAGAAAAAATCACCTTGTATCCATTCGAGAAAATTCAACAAAAGGACAGATTAAAAGAGTTTTCAAATAAAAGTTATGAATTTATTATGTCGGAAGAGATCCCTGGAAAGTTGTATCAAATATGGACAGTGATCAATGATCCTGCAAATCCATCCGTACCATTACTAGAAGAAAAATTGACTCTAACAAATGTAGAGTTCAGCTCCGAGATAGTTGCCAATAAAGTGAATTGATAGCTGATACGGGACTGGGATTCTCTGGTTCTTACAGAATAAAAGGGAGGTATCTAAAGATATCTCCCTTTTTTATCAGGAATATTTCAATTTGACAACAGGTGGTACCGGGATCAGGTTTTTTTTCGCTGCACCATATCATCACCTCTTCCACCCGGAGATAAGTGGACTGCGCAGAACTTGAACTCTGGTATTTTTGCAAATGGATCCAGTGCGTCATTGGTAATCAGGTTTGCTGAGGCCTCATTGTAAGTAAAGGGCATCATCACGACACCTTCCTGCATATGCTCATCCGCACGTGTGGTTGCAGAAATTTTTCCACGTCGTGACTCAATGACAATGAAATCACCGGTCTTTAATCCAAATTGTTTGAGATTAACGGGATTAATCATTACACAGGGACCTGGTTCCAGGGCATCCAATACCCTTGAATGGCGCGTCATGGTACCGGTGTGCCAATGCTCTAACTGCCGTCCAGTAATGAAAATGAATGGATATTTTTCATCAGGTAATTCAGACGGCCCTACATATTCTGCAGGTACGAAACGACCTTTACCATCATCTGTCGGGAAAATACCATCCTTGAAAATGACTGGTTCGCCTGGATCGCCTTCTTTTTCGAGAGGATAAGTCAATGAACCTTCCTGTTCCAATCGCTCCCAGGTCATTCCGGCAATACTGGGCATGGCCTTACGCATTTCTGAGAATACTTCTTGTGGACCATCATAATTCCAGTCCAGCCCCATACGTCTGGCAATCTCCTGAATAATCCATAAATCCTGACGCGCATCACCTGGTGGGGTAGTTGCTTTTCTGCCCATCTGTACTCGTCGATCCGTATTGGTAAAAGTACCATTCTTCTCCGGGAAGGCAGAGGCGGGCAGTATGACATCAGCGTAGCTACATGTTTCAGTGAAAAAGATATCTTGAACTACCAGATGATCTAGCATGGATAATGCCTCGCGGGCATGATTCAGGTTCGGATCAGACATGGCCGGGTTCTCTCCCATAATGTAGAGACCATTGAGGTCACCATCATGTATAGCATGCATGATTTCAACAACTGTCTTACCAGGATGAGGATTTAATTCTGTACCCCATAATTTTTCAAAATTCTGGCGAACCTTCGTATCATTGACAGGTTGGTAATCAGGATAAACCATGGGGATGAGTCCAACATCAGATGTACCCTGTACATTATTTTGTCCACGCAGAGGATGTAAACCTGTGCTGAGCCTGCCGATTTGACCTGTCATCAGGGCAAGCGAGATCAAACAACGCGCATTATCGGTTCCGTGCACATGTTGAGAGATGCCCATGCCCCAGAAAATAATGGCCGTCTTTGCTGTAGCATACAAACGTGCGACAGTTTTGATTGTTTCTACGGGAATACCACAGACAGGTGATACTGCTTCGGCACTATAATCCTGTAAATTCTCTTTGAGTGCATCAAAGCCATCAGTATGCTCGGCGATGAATTTATCATTTTGTAAATTCTCGGCAAGGATAGTGTGCATCATGCCATTCAAAAGCATCACATCCGTTCCTGGCCTTAACTTGAGTAAGTGTTCAGCGTGAAGATACATCTCTGAGCCGTATGGCTCGATCATGATTAATTTACTACCGCGAGCAGTTGCATTCTTGATAAATGTGGCTGCGACCGGATGATTATCATTTGGTCTTGAGCCGATAACGATAATTACCTCAGCATCAACGCCATCAGCTACCTGGTTTGAGACGGCCCCTGAACCAATGGTTTCAAGCAGGGCAACTACGGACGAGGCATGGCATAGACGGGTACAGTGATCAACGTTGTTGGTGTTAAAAGCAGTTCTGATCAGTTTCTGAAACAGATATGCTTCTTCATTACTGCCTTTGGCACAGCCAAAGCCTGCAAGTGCCTCGGAACCTATGTTGTCCCGGATTTTCAAAAGATTGCTGGCTACAAGATCCAGTGCTTCTTCCCAACTCGCTTCTCTGAAATGTTTGTGCATTTCCAGGGGGTCGATCAAGGCAGATGACTTGGTTGAATTCTCCTTGCGAATAAGTGGCGTTGTCAGGCGATCAGAATGATGGATATAGTCAAAACCATAGCGGCCTTTGACACAAAGCCTACCCTTATTTGCCGGGCCATCGCGGCCATCAACATATTGAATATGATTATTTTTTACGTTGAAGGTCAATTGACAGCCAACACCACAATAGGGACAGACTGAATCTACCTGTTTGTCTGGTTTTATCAGGCCGACATTCCTGGCCGGCATCAAGGCCCCGGTCGGGCAGGCTTGTACACATTCACCGCAGGCAACACAGCTACTTTCACCCATGGGTTCTGCCATATCAAAAACAATTTCAGAGTGACTGCCGCGAAACGCATAACCTATGACATCATTGACCTGTTCTTCCCTACACGCACGCACGCAACGTGTACACTGAATGCAGGCATCAAGGTTAACGGCTATTGCAGTGTGGGATAAGTCAGGCCTGGTTTGCTTTCTTTGATGAAAACGTGGTGTGAATATGTCCAGCTTATCTGCCCATTCATCAAGTTCTGAATTAAGTGTATAGGGTGATTTGCCCTGCTGTGGCATATCAGACATCAATAATTCCACAACCATCTTTTGAGAATGCAATGCACGTTCACTGTTACTGTTGACTGTCATATCTTCAGTAGGTTGTCTACAACAAGAGGGTGCCAGTACCCGCTCACCTTCAATTTCAACGACACAGGCTCGGCAGTTTCCATCCGGGCGTAAACCTTCCTTGTAGCATAAATAGGGAATTTCAACGCCACTACGTTCTGCTGCCTGCAGAATAGTTTCATCACCGATAGCTTCTATTGATTCACCATTTAAAGTGAATTTAGTTTTATCAAGATAGTCAGGATTAGCTGCCATCATCAAATTCCTCAGGAAAGTATTTTATCGCACAGCGTATTGGGTTAGGTGCGGCCTGACCGAGTCCACAGATCGACACATCTTCCATTACCTGAGACAGTTCTTCCAGTAGATCTGTATTCCATTCAGATTTTTCCATTAAATGAGCAGCCTTTGCAGTACCAACGCGACAAGGCGTACATTGTCCACAAGATTCATCTTCAAAAAAGCGTATGGCATTCAGAGCCATCTCTTTAGCACTGTCTTTATCAGAAAGTACGACAATCGCGGCTGAGCCAATAAAACAACCATGTGCCTGAAGTGTGTCAAAATCCAGTGGCACATCGCCCAGGGAGGCAGGGAGTATCCCGCCAGACGCACCACCTG
>QNEM01000007.1 GCA_003645215.1 Gammaproteobacteria bacterium | reverse complement strand
AGAGATAACGAATAGATCAAATAACAGGGTAAAAATGAATATGGATGAGAAAACACAAATTGAACTGGAAGCTGCTGCTTTCAGGCATCTCGTAGGATTTCTGCAGGAAAAAACAGAGGTACAGAATATCGACTTAATGAATCTGGCCGGTTTTTGTAGAAATTGTCTGTCTAAATGGTATCTGGCAGCTGCAGAAGAGCGGGGAATTGAACTGGATTTAGAGGAGGTTCGAGAGATGATCTACGGTATGCCGTATGCAGAGTGGAAAGATAAATATCAGAAAGAAGCCACCCAGGGACAACTGGATGCATTCGCTGAAAGTCATAAATGATAAAAATAGACTACTGCAGACAAGGCTGACACCTGAGTAATCTGATTTGGATATTATCTGCTCCCCTCTCTGCTCAAGGAATTGATCATCGTATGATTAATAGACCCGGGTGATTTTATAGTTTTTCTTCTTCAGTGTTTTGAGTAATCCCTTTTCTCCCGCCAGATGTAGCGCCCCCACCGCTATGAAGGCAGAACCATCGTTAAGATAGGGAATAATTCTTTTCAGCATCCTTTCGTTTCGGTCATAAAGGATCCCTTGTATGTAGCGGTCAAATACATCTTCATCAAAGTGTGCCTGATTATTAAATGCCATCATTCCTGCTAAATCACGTGCAAGGTAGAGTTGTACCAGTTCCCAACTGTCCTTGATAATCTGCCTATGATTACAAACCGTATCATTCAGAATATTTATTTGATCATCTGCACTGAGATTTTGCATAGGTTCGATCAGTTCCTGCATGTTTTCCAGACTGATGATTGTTTTATTAAGTGACCTGGCTGTGTCTAGCAATAGCATATCCAGTGTTTTGGCATTCACTGGTTTTGGTCTTCCCATCAGTGTAAAAGCGGCCCAGGGTTTAAGCTTTGGTATTTTTTCAACGGGGACACCGTAATCAGGTAACACTTGCTGAAGATAATGATAGACGGGCGGGGAGATCATGTCCGACAAAAGTTCTCCATCTTTGAAGAATATTGAATCGAAAAATACCTTGTTTGATTCTTCTGTAAGTACACTTTCAATGATGAACGGCTGACTTTTTGCCAATGCCAGTCGAACATGGGGTGGAAATTGTGCAACTACACGATCCTGCGAATGCATGGTACCAAAAAGATAATTTGACTGGCCTGTTGGCGTTTCTATTTTCCATAACAATCCACTTGAGAAATCATCACTCTGATTTTCATTTTGCCGGTACTCATTTTGATTTTCAGCAGGAGAAATGAGCTCTACTGGATCCTGTCGATATTCCTGACAAACCTGCTCAAGAGTTTCTGAGCTGACTGCAGGTGAAGCCGAAAATAATGTAATGATAAAGAGAATATTTAGATGTCTGGATATTGGCATACGGTAATTATAACCATATGAACGAATTTCGAATGTACTCAAGTACTATTTGTCATCTGGGGAAAATGAACCTGGAAAGGGAAATTATGGGAATATTTCATATAATGTTAATATTAGCGGCTCTTAAGATAGTAATGTAATTACATGTTTTTAGTAAAGAAAAATACGAAACTTAAAGTAAATTCAAGACATATAGTTAAAAATCTATTGGTGGCTGTGTTTGTCTCGGCTATGAGTTCGTGTGCTTTTCAGGAGTACGAGCAAGCACCGATAGAGACCAATCAAACAATTAACAATCTGGTTTCAAGGGATGTTAATGAACCTGGTTTTACAGAGTTCTTGCAGGAGAATGGCATCTCTCAGTGGCCTGTCAAGCAATGGAGTTTTGAAGAAATTACACTTGCCGCTCTATATTTCAATCCTCAAATAGAAGCAGAATTTGCAGAATTCAGTTTGAGCGAAGCACAAGCACTGCTTCTGTTGCAGAGAGAGAATCCGGTGATTGGTGTCCCGCTGGAACATCATAGTGATACCAGTGACGGAGTATCTCCCTGGACGATTGGAATTCTTTTTGATTTTATCTTTGAACGTCCTGCAAAACGACGCGCGAAACAGGACAGGGCACAGGCTGAAATTCAGGCTGCCCTGGTTGGGGTGAGTGAATCTGTCTGGGATTTAAGATCGGAACTAAAACTGGCCTGGATAGAATATACCTCAGCCTTAAAATTGAATGACTTTATAAAGAATGAATTAAAATTACTCGACGACAGTCATGTAATACTTCAGAGACAACATGAGCTGGGAGAATCAAGTTATTTCGAAGTGAGTAACACGCGCCTGGAAATGCAGCGTTTAAGGTTAGAAAGTAGTCACCATCAGGTCGTGGTTTCGGATGATTATCATGAATTATTGGTCTTGATTGGTTTATCACCTGAAAAAATGGTTTCTCAGGATTTTGTGATGTCTGACAATGAGACCTTGCCAGGAGTTGCAGATATCACACAATTGACCATACAGAATATGGCTTTGCATGAAAGATATGATATCAAACAGGCCTTGTTTGTGTATCAGGCACATGAAGCTGCGTTGCGGCTGGAGATAGAAAGGCAGTATCCTGATATTACTTTATCACCCGGATTTATTTTTGATCAGGATGACAAAATATGGGCATTAGCGACCTCATGGGTATTACCTGTATTTCATCATAACGAAGCGCAGATAAATGAAGCATTGGCAAAACGTCATCTACTGCAAAAAGAATTTCAGGTTTTACAGTCAAACCTGATTCATGAACTTGCAAAGAAGAGACATCGTTATATGGCCCTGATGGATTCATTGCATCAAGCTGAGGCTCTGGTGAAAGAGCTTATAGATAGAGAAGATATTTTTCAGAAACAATATGATTCCGGGTATACGGGCAAGCTGGACTTGTTAAGAAATCAATTGGAGACACTGCGCGCTAAACGTGCATACTTCGAGATTCGTGTTTCTGTAAATAAAAGTCTGGCAGACCTTGATGCCCTGATTCAAACTCCCTTGCAAGGTGAGTTTGATAGTGCGCAGATCATAAAAAGCTTGACCGCATTGAATATAAAAACTGACGAATAAACATGAATATTATTTTTAAAATTATTTTACTCTTCCTGATCGTGAGCATGGGTATTATGACCTATTCATTGTTTAATGATGAAGCAGGTGAGTCGGATGAATCTGAGTTGGGAATAGATGACGATGATGATATTCCTTCAAGAATGGTCAACGTGGATGGGCAGCATGCAATTCGACTGGATATAGACTTACAGGAACAAAGTGGCATCAAGACCCGGAAACTGGAAGCTATGGAGATTCGTGAAGAGCTTGATGCCTTTGGTCAGGTATTCAATATTAATGGTCTGGTGGAACTACGCTCAAATCTTAACAAAATAAATGGCCAGAAAAATATTGTTTTATCCGAACTCGCGGCCACAAATAAAAAACTTAAACGCTTACAGGTTTTGCATAAGGAAGCCGCAAATATATCTACCAGGCAATTACAGGAGGTCGAGGCAGAATCGATTACTCATCAAGCAAGGTTAAAGACACTCAACAGTGAACTGACTGATGTGCGTACAGAAGCCGAACAGGCCTGGGGTTCGGTATTAACAGCCTGGGTAATTGATAATGACACAGATACTTTTGAACAATTACTTTCAGGTAAGAATGTGATCGTGACCGTATCGCTTAGAGCTAAGGATACGCTTCCGGAGCAGACCGAATATGTTTATATAGGAAGGAACGGGAATCGCATTTTGGCACAGAAGGCCGTCTATATTTCTCCCGCAATTGAGTCAGATTCCATGTTGCAGGGTGAGACTTATTACTTTTTGGCAGATGCATCCATGGATAAATATCGGGCTGGTATGCATGTACATGTCTGGGTGCCACAAACTTCTGAATCCATTTCAGGTGTGTTTGTTCCAGAGTCGGCTGTAGTCTGGTCAAGTGGTAAACCCTGGGTCTATACCAGGAACAGTAAAGAATTATTTATCAAGCATGTGATTAACAGCCCAGTCGAACTGGATGAAGGGATATTTGTGGCGGAGGGACTGCAAGTTGGAGATAAAGTCGTGACCAGTGGTGCACAGATGTTGCTCGCTGAGGAGTATCGTTGGTCAATCCCCGATGAAGATGATAATCCCTAGAATATATTCTTAAATAAATACCATGCTCGCTTCATTTGTCAGGTTTTCCATACGCTTTCGCGGAGTCATAATTATTCTGGCGTTGTTATTGCTCGCCTATGGTTCATATCAGGTATCCAATGCTGGCCTGGATATTTTTCCTGAATTTTCACCCAAGTCGGTCATTATCCAGACAGAATCACCCGGCTTGTCATCAGAGCAGGTTGAAATCCTGGTCACTCAACAAGTTGAAAATGCCATAGGTGGTTTAATTAATCTTGATTATGTGCGTTCAGAATCAATACAGGGACTATCTATCGTTACCGTTATTTTTTCTGAAGATAGTGATGTCTATCAGAATCGGCAGTTAATCTCGGAACGACTTGTCGGGATCAGTGATAACTTGCCTCCAGGGATAAGCCAACCCGTGATTGCACCACTCGCATCTTCATCAGCAACAATTCTTACCATTGGTATTACCAGTGAGCAGCGTAGTCTGATGGAGTTGCGGGAAATTGCAGACTGGACGATTGTGCCAAGATTATTGAGTGTTCCTGGTATTGCTGATGTGAATGTTTTTGGTGGTGATGTCAGACAGCTGCAAATCCAGATTGATACTGATAAATTACATCAATTCGGTTTGGGTGTGAACGATGTCGCGCTCGCCGCCAGTCAGGCGACAGGTATACGCGGCACCGGGTTTATAGAAAATAGTAACCAACGGATCACCCTGTCATTATCAGGTTATCCTGTAGATGAAACCAGTCTTGCCAAAGTCATTTTGAAACGGGAACGTGGCGTAAATATTTATCTGGGGGATGTTGCAGAGATAAAAATGGCGGCAGAACCACCTTTCAGTGCGGCGACAATTATGACAGAACCTGCAGTCGTGATGATGGTCATCGGACAATATGGTGCTAACACACTAACAGTGTCCAGGGATGCGGAAATTGCATTAAAAGAATTTGAAGAAGTATTCCAGAGGCAGGGTATTATTTTGACCCCTGATTTATTCAGGCCGGCAAATTACATAGAAAGGTCACTGGAGAACATCACCGAGCATCTGATGATAGGCGGACTGTTCGTTATTGTGATTCTATGTTTATTTCTATTTAATTTACGTACTGCATTTATTTCTGCCATAGCAATTCCATTATCTTTATTGAGTGCCGTGATGGTGTTGTTGCAGTTAGGAATAAACCTGAACGTGATGGTGTTAGGTGGGCTGGCGATTGCTTTGGGTGAAGTGGTAGACGATGCCATTATTGATACAGAAAATATATTCAGGCGCCTTAGACAAAACAGACTGTTGACTAAACCAAGAACTGTTACTGAAGTTGTTTTTGATGCCTCCATGGAAGTCAGGGGATCAGTTGTTTACGCTACATTTATCGTCGCGCTTGTTTTTGTTCCGCTATTAACATTAGGCGGGCTGGCAGGGCGTTTATTTGCCCCGCTGGGTCTTTCTTATATCCTCGCAATTATGATGTCATTGGTCGTCGCATTAACAGTAACACCTGCGCTGTGTTACATGTTACTTGAAAAGGCAAAACTGTCGGACAGGGATCCACCGCTGATACGGTTTATTAAACCTGCTTATGATTATCTTCTTGTATTATCCAGCCAGGCACCAATTCTAACAATATCCACAACATTGATGTTTTGTGTGCTTGGCTTATCTATTGTTCCGACACTGGGCGGACAATTTTTGCCTCAACTTCGGGAGGGCCATTATATAGTTCATACCTCAGCATTACCCGGGACTTCTCTGCAAGAGTCTATACGTATGGGGAATGGGTTAACCAGGAACTTTCTGGAAATACCGGGGGTACGTTCTGTCTCACAATGGGCTGGCAGGGCAGAACGTGGGGCAGATACATTTGGCAGCCATTACAGTGAGTTTGAAGTAGATCTGGAGTCTTTATCAGGCAAAGAACAGCAGCGTGTGCTCGATCAGTTACGGGAAACAATGAGTGAAACTCCCGGAATATTATTCGAGGTGCATAATTTTTTGTCGGAACGTATAGACGAAACAATCTCCGGTTATCAATCGCCCGTAGTGGTCAATGTTTATGGAAAAGATCTGAAGCAACTGGATAGCCTGGTGCAATCCATTGCGGAAATTATGCGTAGTATTCCCATGGCATCAGATATTCAATTACGTTCTCCACCAGGAACACCATTACTCCAGGTGAGATTGAAAATGGATCGTTTGGCGCAATGGGGCTTACAACCAGATGAGGTCATGCGTTCCGTTCAGGTCGCCTTCGAAGGGGAGACCGTGGGCAGGATCAATAAAGGTAATCGAGTCTTTGATGTCACTGTAATATCCAGGGAAGAAAAGCGGCGTAAACCAGAGGACGTACGCAAGCTTCCTGTTCGAACTCCAGAAGGAAGTATTATTGCATTGGAGGATATTGCCGATATTCGTCAAACAGCAGGACGATATAATATTTTGCATCATGGTGCACAGCGCGTTCAATCAGTTACAGCACATGTTGAAGATTCAGATCTTGAATCATTAATGAATGAATTAAAACAACGTGTAATTACAGAGATCGATTTTCCGACAGGAACCTACCCTGAATTTACCGGGGCATTACTTGAAAGAACACAGGCCAGAGAACAATTAATCCTGTATTCATTATTGTCCGGGATCGGTGTGCTGCTTCTTATCTATATCGCCATTGGCAGTTTCAGGAACATGCTATTGATGTTACTTAATATTCCATTTGCCCTGGTTGGCGGTGTTTTTGCAGTGGTATTAACGGGAGATTTAATCTCGGTAGGTTCAATGGTGGGTTTTGTGACTTTGTTCGGTATTACAGTCAGAAACTCGATTATGCTGGTGTCTCACTACCAATATCTTGTGGAAGTTGAGAAATTGGTCTGGGACATAAATACAGCGATAAAAGGAGCCAATGAGCGACTTCCATCTATTTTGATGACGGCCTTAGTGACTGCACTGGCAATGTTGCCCATTGCCTTTGATAGTGATAATGCTGGTAGGGAGATTATGGGTCCTATGGCAAGTATTATTATTGGTGGTATGGCTTCATCAACAATACTTAATTTATTGATTATGCCGACCGTGATGTTGAAATTCGGAAAATTCAAGACGGTTTAGTTGAAGAATAATTTATGTCTGACAAGTTAGAATTTTATTTCAGTTTCCGTAGTCCTTATTCGTGGTTGGCATTGTATCGGCTCAATTTACTTAAGGATGAATTAGCTGTTGAGATTCAGATGATTCCCGTGTTCCCGGCAAAAGATAAAGATGATGTTATGCTGTCTAATCGGGAGAAGGTAAAATATATAGCAAAGGATATTGTCAGAATAACAACTGCTTATGGGCTGGATATAAAGTGGCCAGATCCGTTTGATACAGACTGGCTAATCGCTCATACGGCTTATATTTATGCTGAGGAGCAGGGAAAAGGGCTGCCTTTTAGTCTGGCTTTATATAATGCAAGATTTCTGCAAGCTAAGGATATAGCTGACGAAGATATTTTACGTGGCCTGGCGACAGCGAATGGACTTGATGCTGAGGCACTAATTGATGCCCTGGGCATTAGAAAATACAAAAAGAAACTACTACAGGGTATGTCTGCTGCAAAGCATGCTGGTGTGTTCGGGGTACCATTTTTTGTGTATAAGGATTCAACTTATTGGGGCAATGACAGGCTCGAGTGGCTTATTCGCGAGATTAACAGGGGTTCGGGAGCAGAAATTCCGGATCTTTCAATTGATCCATTCAAAAGACCTTATTAGATTTGTGACAGACAATACGATATTCTGTCCGACTGAGAAATAGCATAGTACAAAGATGAAAATACTTATTATTGATGATTCGAAAGATTTCAGGGCACTGGTGCGCCTGTACCTTGCCAAAACGATGGATGATGCCGAGCCGGTTGAATATGCAGTAGAGGAACTTGGGAAACCTGCAGATGATTATCCGTGGTCAGAATATGACATTTTGTTGCTTGATTACAATCTTGGTGGTGAGGAAGATGGTTTTGACTGGTTGAAACAATTCAAACAGAAAGCAGGTTTCCCCCCAACAATTATTTTGACGGCAGAAGGCGATGAATATATTGCTGTAAAAGCAATAAAACTGGGCGCTGCAGATTATATTAATAAAGTAGACATTACGCCCAAACGATTGGCTGATGTGATTAGAGAAGCAATTAAATTTGCTTCTGAAAGTATTGCCAAGCAAGAAGATGAGATCAATAGTGCGACACATCTCCTTGAAAAGTTGCATCAAAAGGAAAGTGAAGCGCTCCCCGATGAGGGCCTGGCACTTGGCTATAAAATAGTTCGCAAGATAGGGCAGGGAGCTATGTCAAAGGTCTATTTGGCAGAGCGTGAAAAAGATAATCAATCTCTGGTACTGAAAGTACTGGATATAAAAAATTCTCCGGGACATGCCACAATTGAAAGGTTTGTGCTGGAAGCTGAATTAATCTCGGCGCTGGATTCGCCATTTGTTGTAAAGATATTTGAGCATGGCTTAACCGATGATTATGGTTTTATTGCTATGGAATTTTTCTCTCGTGGGGATCTGAAACAGCGGATGGAGATGAATATTCCTCCTGAACTGGTAGCGACCTATATGATCCATATTGCTTATGGGCTTAGTGCAATTCATAACGCTGGTGTCATACACAGAGATTTAAAACCTGCAAACATTATGTTTCGTGGTGATGATAGCCTGGCATTAGCTGATTTTGGTATTTCAAAAAAAATGGATGCTGATGTTGACCTGACAACAATGGGTCAAATCATGGGGACACCTCATTATATGAGTCCGGAGCAGGGCGAGGGTTTGAGCATTGATAGACGTACAGATTTGTACAGTGCTGGTGTCATGCTCTATGAGTTATTGATGAGGGAGAAGCCTTTTACAGCACCCACCCCGGCTGCATTGATATTTAAGCATATAAATGAAGAAATCCCCAAATTACCTGAAGGACTAAACAGATTTCAGGAGGTTATTGATAATCTTATGGCAAAAGATCCTGCTGATAGATATTCGTCAGCTAATGAACTGATACAGGCATTGACGCCTTTGGAAGAATAGAATTTATTATTCAATAGCCTGGAAAATAATAGTCTGGCAAAAATGAATTCGGCTTCAGCTATTATTACTTTGCTCGTTAGATGTATCTTCTTCAATCTGATTTAGCCACCATCTTGCATGGTCTCTTGTTTCCTTGAAAGCCAGTGCCTTGTTCAGTGCTTGTTTTGAACGTAGCATATTTTCTCTATGGTACGACGATATCCCAAGTAGCAACCATGCAGAGGCTTCAATCTTTGTTTGAGTTGTAATATTTTTATCAGTAACTACAGTTTCCAGTGTTTGTTCTGCTTTATCCCAGTTTTCGAGATCAACATAGATATGAGCAAGTTTGAAATTCAGGGAGATATCGTTAATCTTTGCAACATGCCGCTCCAGTACGAGAGCAGCCTTTTCTTCATCATGTGCGAGTAGCCAACTGTTTGAAAGTAATTCAATATTTTCCTTTGAAGGCTTAATTGTTCCATTATTAATTTCTGAATCCAGGATCTCAGCGGCTTCCAGTGGTAGTTGTAGATAAAGATATGTCTGTGCCAGCTGGATGATGTCCTCACCCTTGAGGATGCCTTTTTCGTAGGCAAGTTCAGATATTGCCAGGGCCTTTTTTTCCTGTTTGTTCTGCTGATAAACAGCGATGAGTTGTAACCAGTAACTATCATTGTCAGGATATTTAGTGATCATTGTTTCCAGTAACAAGGCCGCATCACGAAACCTCTTTGTTTCATAATACCCGGCGATAAGCAACTCATACCATGACTGTTGCGGGGTAGCAGATTTTTCTATCGCTGTTTTTGCGTGTGGTATCAGCTTCTTGAATTGATTAATCTGGTAATAAGCACTTGCCGCCAGCAGGTGTGCATCTGCTGAAGGGTTTGCTTCCTTCTCGAACCATTTATCGAGATAACTCAAACCTTCTACATATTTTTCCGAGTGTATGTATAACTGGGCGATTATGTATGTAATCTCATGCCTTACCTTGTCAGGCAGGGCATCTGTACTGACGGATTGCACAAATGATTCTATAGAGCGCTGGTAATCTTCCTGTGCATTATAGGCATAGCCAAGCGTCTGCTTAATAACTGCCTTGTCATAGGCCTTGATTTCTTCTTTGTTCAAGTACACATTAAGTTTTTGCACCGCGATTTGATAATTATCTTCATCCATTGCTACTCTTGCATCATTGAGCAGCTCATAGGTCTTTTTAGAAAGCAGATATCGTGTATCTTCCTCTTTGGCCTGAACCACACAGCTGAGACAGAGTAATAAGAAAATCAGAAATAGGCGTGATCTGTTCATTATTTTCATTTCTGCAGTCTAAAATGAATATCCTGTCGGGCACGTTTCTCAACGATCTTGCCATCAACAGTTTCAGGATTAAATTTCCATTTTTTGATTGCTTTTAGCACTGAACGATCAAATATCTTTGGTGGATTTGATTTGATAATTTTTGGATCTTTGACTGAACCATCAACAGCAATTGTAAATTCAACGGTTACGACACCCTCGACACCTGAACGAAGTGCTCTGGGCGGATAAGATGGTTTGGTTTTTAGTGTCGGAACCAGGTTTGTTGCGATAGCAGGAGCAGTGGGTGCTACCGGTTTCGGTGCAGCTGATTTCAGGAAATCACCAATATAAGGCAGGCCATGAATAGATAAGGGGACATTGATATCAGGTGTTGGTAAATCCACCTGTTTTTTTACTGGTTTCTGAATATCTGGTTGTGGAAGATCGGGCGGTGGTAACTTTTCTTCCTCTTTAGGTGGTTCCTGCTTTTGTTCTTCAATTTTGCGTTCTTCTGTTTTTGGTGTTTCTCTAAAATGAATAAAATCAAGAAAATTTGTGGAATCAATCTTGTTTAACGGTTTATGTTCATGGGAAACCATTTGTAAAATAAGATAAAAGATCAAGGCATTGACTGCACATGCAGTAATGAATATCAGTGGTACTTTACTATTGAATAATTTATTTCTTGCTAGCAGCAATTGCGACATTACTCACACCTGACAACCTGACTTGATCCAGAACATCGACTGTAGTACCGGTCAGTGCGTTTTTATCTGCCATGATGATGACAGTACCTTCCGGATTTTGTGCATGTAATTGTTCGATATGTGCACGTATTGAACGTATATCTACATGTTTATTATCGATCCAGATTTCGCCTTCCCTGTTTATCGAAATAATCAGGCTTGCCTGTTCCTGGCGGATAGTAGTTTGTGCAGAGGGCCTGTCAACTTCAATACCTGATTCTTTGGTAAACGAGGCTGTGACCATGAAAAAGATCAGTAAAATAAACACCATATCAATTAATGGTGTCAGGTTTACATTTGCTGCTGTAGTTTCTTGTTCTGTGTGACTGTGGCGCATGTGATCTAGAATTCAAGTAAGTCTTGTGCTTTTTCAGCTTGTAATTTGGCGCGTCTATCCAGATCGGAACTGAAATATAAACCCGCCATGGAAGTTACCAGTCCTGCTGTTGTCGGTAACAGTGCACGTGAAATGCCTGATGCCATGCCTCGAGTATTTCCGTTTCCAAAGACGTTCAATACATCAAAAATGGCTATCATGCCTGTTACTGTCCCAAGCAGCCCCAAAAGAGGAAGTACGGAAGTAAATGTCTGGATAGGGATCAGGTATTGTTTCAGGGTAATGGAAATATCGGCAAGTAAGCCGTCTCTGATACGTAATGCATACCATGATGTGTGATCAGTCCTGCTGGTCCACTGTGTAATGATGCTTGACAGTTTTTCTGGATAGACAACGAAATAGTAGTAATAACGTTCGATGATCAATGACCATAATAATATTGATGTGATTAATATCACGACCAGGACCGGACCACCGCTCTCAAAGAATTCAATAAATTTTTCTACGAGATCATTCATGACTTATGCGATTCAGCGAGTCGAGCTACAAAGGCAGCGCTCTTTTCATCAAGAATATGAATCAAACGATTACTCTTTGTTGAAAGAAAACTATGTAGAAGTAATAAAGGTATCGCCGCAACCAGGCCCATTACTGTCGTTACCAGTGCCTGGGAAATTCCTCCGGACATGACTCTGGGATCACCTGTACCAAACAATGTGATCGACTGGAAGGTATCGATAATACCGGTTACCGTCCCCAATAGTCCCAGCAATGGAGCAATCGCTGCCAGCAGAGACAAGGTTCCCAGACCGCGCCGTAACGGCGGCAGTTCTTTAAGGATAGCTTCGTCAAGTTTCAGGCCAAGTGTATCTGAATCGATATCCGGATTGTCCATGAATATCTTCATGATGCGGCCAAGTGGATTTTCACCTGGCTGTTGGTCCTGCATTTGCGCTACGACCTTACGATTGATAGCAGATAAAATATAAAATCGTTCCAGGGCGATAATCACACCAACCAATGCCAGAAAAATGATTATCATACCGACGATACCACCCTGTTTGATGCGTGTGGTTAAATCAGGTACCTGGACCAGCAGGGCGAGCATTGCTCCTCTGGTAGGGTCAAGCGGAAAGGGCATGATGCCTGACTGAGATCGTTCAAGGTCAATAGCCATAGACTGGAACCTGGGGGAGGGTTGTCTGGCCGGCTCAACCAGTTTTTCCGAGTCGGGGAGGTATCTTAAGAAACGACCATTCGAAATTGCGTTGAAGGTACCAATACGTGTGACCTGTTGTTCCACTTCCTCGCCATTACTATTAATAAACCCGGTATTAAAACGAACCACTTTTCCGGATTCTACTATTTCATCCAGAACCAGGAGCCAGAGCTGTTCAAGTTCCCAGATTTCAGGTAATTTTTTACTGGAAGCCAGTGTGTCAGCGAGCTCATCTCGACCAGGTTTTTGAGCTGATACAAAAGAGGTGTCAATGATGGAGTCGACATCTCCTGCAATTTGTCTGACAACACCATGCAATTCTGCCAGTGAACCTGAACGACTTTTGAGCATATCAGTTTGCTTGGCAATTTGATTTTCATACAGGCTATAAGTACGTCTGAGATTGTTCCCGCGCTTCTCTTCTTTTTCAAGGATGGCAAGAGCTTCTTTTAATAATTGTTCCTGTTCTTCTTTTGCCTGTTTGAAAATTTCTTCACGTTCGATATTTGCTTTCTTTTCCAGCGTGTTTTCCTGGCGAACTTTTTCCAGAAGTTCATCCAGGCTTGTGGATGGCCCGGCGTTGACTACAGAAGAAATTGACAGGGAGATGAAACAGATGATTATGTTTTGTATTTGCTTTCTACTGATCATTAGTTTTCACCCATGGTGATTTCTTCCGTGGCAATTTCTTCCAGGATGATTTCTTCTGGTGCAGTGACAGGAAGTTTTATCAAATCAGGTGGTGCCTGTTTCTTGGCGATCAAAATCCCCTGGGCAATCGAGCGATTGTAGTCATCAGTCAAGGGGCGCCATTGTCTTTCCTGTTTATCCCAGTAGCCACTTTCTGTGCCATCAAGTGTTTGATAGAAAATAGACAACCTTCCTATGCGTAGAATTTCTACGGTAGTGGGTGAACTGCTGGTCATTATTGTCTCAGTCATCGTATCTATGGTTCGACCATATTCCATTTCTATCTGGTAGGTTTCCATGATGCGACGATATTTATCAGGCAGGGAAACATCGGGCCTGTCCATCATGGTTTTAATTAAATCTACCCTGGCCAATCGCTCTTCCTGAAGGAATGGCGCATCAAGTGAAATGAACTCTTCCAGGACTTCAATCATTCGTAATAACAGCGGTACGATGTTCTGTCTGGTTTCTGCAATACTGTTTATTTGAGCAGAAAGTGAGTCGGTGGTTTCCAGTTGTTTGACGGTTAATTTTTCCAACTGATCGTTGTAAGTTTTCAAACTATCTATCTTGCGAAGCGTGGTTCGATACTGATGTAACATATCTTTAGTATCATCAGCATACTCGTCTATGTTCTGTTGCGACTTTATAGATTGCGTGTTTGTCTCAAGGGTCTCTTCGACAGCTGTTTTTAACTTGTCTTCAGCAAAGCTGATGTTTGCTGAAAACAGCAACAGGAAAAATGATAGTTGGGCAAATTTCATGTGTTTTATCAGGAAAATATCCTAAACCTTTTTAATCGTTAGTAAACGGGGATCATATCTGTACTAGCGTATATTATGCAATCGAATATCATTGCTATAGATATATTTTTATTCAGATTGAATGATGCAGAGTTTTTACGGAGACATGTTTATCAATTACAAAACAGCCAGCCATGAATTATCGGTGGGATATAGGCAATGAGTCTGCGTTTTCGATTGAATATGCTGATCACCCTGTTGTTTGCGTTGATTCTGATCGCAGGTAGTTTTTACGTAATAAACAATGCCAGAACGTCAGTGAAAGAGGAGATGCAGTCTGTCTCGAAACTGACATTGCAGTTAATTGAGATTGCCCTGATGAGTAATACTGGCAGTAGCACATCTGAAATCCAGCAAAGTGTGTTGGAGAACATTGCCAACCTGGAAAGCACGCGTCATCTTGAGATTGAATTATATAAAAGCGGAAATATCGGTAGCACGGTACCGGTCAGGATTATTTCGACAATCAATGCACAGGCTCCTGACTGGTTTATACGAATGGTCAAGCCACAACCCGTAGAATACAGGCGTGTATTCAGGGAATCATTAACAGCCTATACAGAGATACTTATCAGGGCCAATCCCTCAGACGAAATCACCGAGGTCTGGAATGAAACCAGGGGGGTACTTGGACTGCTGGTATTATTTGCCGTGTTGGCAAATATTCTGGTTTATATCAGTTTAGGTCGTGGTCTTGCACCGATTGAATCAATATTGAAAGGTCTGGATGGTATTGAGCAAGGCGAATATCAACGCCGCTTGCCAAAATTCAGGTTTCCTGAATTTACCAGAATTTCTGAAAAATTTAATAATATGGCAGAGGTTCTACAAACAAGTAGAGATGAAAACAGGTTGTTAACACAAAAATCTCTCGCCATTCAGGAAGACGAAAGGAGAAGGCTGGCGCAAGAATTACATGATGAGTTTGGTCAATCAATAACGGCAATCAAAGCAGTGCTTGCATCTATAGAACATAGCGGTCATCAAGACAGTGAAGCTCTTAAAAATAGTGCCAGGACAATTGGAACATTTTCTGATCGAATGTATGAAGTAGCGCGTAGAATGATGCGACAACTGCGGCCGGCAATACTTGATGAGTTTGGGCTGATCTCGGCACTACAGGACATGATTGATGACTGGAATTCAAGACATGAAGATGTGTTCTGTCACTTTGAATTTAGCGGTAAATTTGATGATCTCGGGGAAGAAGTGAATATCACCATTTATAGAGTCATTCAGGAAAGTATTACAAATATTGTTAAACATGCCCAGGCTACGGATGTTACAGTTTACCTGAATCGAGTGGAATTGAATCGGCTAGAAAATGATCCAGCATATAGCTTCGGGGTAGAACTACTGATTAAGGATAATGGTACAGGTTTTGATGAAACAAACCACCGAGGTCTGGGTTTGTTGGGTATGCGAGAGCGCGTAGAGGCACTAAAAGGTTCTTTTGCAATGACATCCGTCATCAATGAAGGTGTTGAAATTGTAGTATCTCTCTAGGGTATCCCTCTGGCGCGTAGCAAGGCAGAAATTACAGGAAAAAACTATGGTAAGCACAAACACATCAAATAAAATCAAGGTATTACTTGTTGATGACCATGCCGTTGTTCGTGCTGGCTACCAGATGTTGTTACAGAAGACAGATGATATAGAAGTTGTTTCCGAGGCAGAATCAGGAGAGCAGGCCTGTAAGCATTATGTAGATACAAACCCGGATGTCGTGGTCATGGATCTATCCATGCCAGGAATAGGCGGATTGGAGGCAATTCGAAGAATTATCGCCAGGGATGCGAATGCCAAAATTCTGGTGTTCAGCATGCATGAAAGTACCATTTTTGTTGAGCAAGCCCTGCAGGCAGGGGCACATGGTTATATCACCAAGAGCAGTGCACCGGAGGTATTGATAGATGCAATCAGGGAGTTAGCTGCAGGGAAATCGCACATAGATTCAGAAATAGCCCAGCAGTTGGCCTTCAAAAAAGCAAAAGGTGAGGACACACCATTTTCTGATCTATCAACGCGGGAGTTCGAGATATTTTGTCTATTGGCTGAAGGCCTGAATACCAGCGAAATTTCAAAGCGACTTTCATTAAGTTATAAAACAGTTGCAAATTACAGTACGCAAATTAAATCAAAACTTAATGCGTCAACTGTCGCTGAAATTGCGCGTCTGGCTATACGTTACAAAATCGTAGAGGCTTGAATATCACACACAGTTGAATTGAAAGGCTAAAAGCCGCTCTCGGACTCCTGTCCTCCACAGCATTGCCTACACGGATGTAGGCACTTAGGATATGTCAGGAACAAAAATCCTGAAGGCCATCCATGGCCAAAAAAAAAGGACCGTGAGGTCCTTTTTTTAACAACTTAAATAATTAAAATTATTTGTTGTTAATGTACATTGTTACTTCAAAACCGAAACGAATGTCGCTGTATTCTGGTGTATCCCATTTCATGATATTAATCCTCATATTTCTAGTTAATGTAAAATTGTTTCTTAAAGCTACTATATACAATGCAGATCCTGTGCCAGCTTTCGAATAAAATAAATATACATTAAAAACAAAGAGTTATAATCATGTAGCAAAAAGTGGTTCTATTAATTGGTTGTGGTTCTGGTTAAAAGCTGGTCCATTTTGACCAGAAGAACCAATATTTATCCAATTTCCAGGTGGTTTGGGTATAGATTAGTCATCAATGATGACCCCCCAGGGGAATTTGCCGACTGCAATCGTTTTGATTACTTCATTAGTGGATGTATCGATTACAGATACGGTGCTACTGACACCATCAGTACTGAATACACGACTACCATCTTTAGTGATCGCCAGGCCCCAGACACGCTTACCCACAGGAATGCCTTTGATGACCTCAAGTGTGTCTGCATCCATCAACCAGACACTATTTGAGCGACCGCCGGCAACATAAATGTGTTTTTCGTCTTTACTCAGGATGACATCTTTGGGTTTGCTCTTGGGATCTTCCAGCTGCGAGCGTTTCAGAATTTTTGCATTTTCCATATCAATCTTGACGATTTCACCGGTAATTTCTGCGGTGGCATAGGCAATCTTGCTGTTGTTTGTAAATACTGCGGCACGTGGACGTGAGCCCACCAGGATGTTATCGGTGATTGTATTTCCAGGCACTGTAATCACATGCAACATATTCGTTGATTCGCTGGTAACGATGACTTTGCTACCATCTGGTGAGATGGCGACACCTTCTGGCTCGAGTCCTACCTGAATTTCAGCGATCAGGTCTCCAGTCCTTGGGTTGTATACGGTCGCTTTCGCATCATCTTCATTGGAAATATAGATATTGCCATTGGGATGGACCGCGAATGTTTCAGGATCAGAACCAGATTCAAATTTTCGTAGTACCTTAAGCGTCTTCGGGTCGAATACGGCGATTAGATTCTCCTCGCTGACGGCGACATAGACTTCAGTGCCATCAGGCGAAATACCAATACCACGAGGGCGTTCACCGATAGCGATCTCACTTTCAACTTCAAGTGTTTCACCATTAATGACACTGACTGTATTTCCTTTTTCATTGGTGATAAAAATTCTGCCTGTTGGTTCGGCAAGAATATTCTGTGACAAAAACACACATAAACATGCACTGACTAAAAAATATTGTTTCATCAATTCTTCTCCTAAAAAATATTATCTATTGTTATTTTTCGCAGTTTAAAAGACCTAGACTATCCAGGGTAGGGGGCTTGGCAACACCACGTACGGGTGCCTCAGCGACAATTTTTCCATCTTCAACAAGAATCATTAATTGTCGTAGTTGGCCTGTCTCACGAAAATTCATATTACTGCCTTTCTGGCCATCAAAAGAAAGATCTGTTTTCAAATGAATAAGCATGTGCTTTGCATCACTGATTTTTTCTCTGGCAACCGAGTCAGACGTCATTTTTACTGCAGCCCAACCAGCCCAGGCGTCATCATCCATCGTTTGGCCTTGTTTCTTTTTAAATCGTTTGTTCAGATCTCTGGCAGCAAATTTCACAAAGTCACCATGCCACGCCTGTGCTGTTACATTTGAACCTGGTTCCTTTTGCTGCCATTGCGCAACGGCATCAGACTTCATGCGGGCGCTGGGTATTGTGTGTAACGCGTTCGCCAGACAGCTTCTTCTTAAACTGTCATCATCGAGGTTCAGATTAAAGACAGCAGTGTCTGGTAGATGATTAGTCATTTTGTTAAAGGTTTTTAAATCAACAGCGGTTAGCACAGCAATATATTTGCTGTAGTCATGATTGAATGCGTTAGCAGGGGTGATGATATCCAGATTGTAGTTTTGCCCAAGGAATTGGCCTTGCAGGTTTGCTTCATAAAGCCCTTGTTGGACACCGAGCAGGGCACTGTTATCTTGCTTTCCAACGTAGGCAAAATTGATTTCGATGGTTTCGGCAGAAATGCAGAAAGGGGCAAAAAGCAAGAGGCCCAGGCTAAACAACAGAAGATTAATGTTTTTCGTTAACATAAGGTAATTATCTCAATCTATTGAGTCAGTTACAATTCTTACTTAATGAAGATTCTATGATTATATATCCATGGTTTCAGCGTTCATTAAATTGCTTGATCCGGTCAAGCCTACACTGTATGACATGGGACTGTAACGTAAATTCAATCCATAGGGGATAGGAATTTTACCCTTTTAATAGATAATAAGATAATTACCAGTGTTTGCGACGACGGTAGATAGTTGCGCGGTCAATATTTAATATTTCTGCTGCCCTGGTAATGTTACCGTCGGTCTGAATCAGTGTTTTTTTGATCAGTTCGTCTTCATTGTCGCGAAGACTTACCGGAATGTTATTAGCACATCTGCCGCTGGTAAAGACAATCGCGCAGCCAAGTTGTTTACCATTCATACTTACGGGTTTTACAAGATAAGGGATGGAATCCATGACAATGTTTTGTAAACTCATTTCACATTCTCTTTCGAGGCCGTCCCTGAGGCATGATTGTACGTCAAGCCACAGTTCTGGAAGGCTCAGTGTAAATGGAATATTCAGTAAATCCGGTGAAGAGATATGCAACAGGTCATAGGCATATGAATTGATATCAACAAGATAGCCATTGTCATCGAGCACAAGCGACGCATCATTGGGCCATTTCATTCGAACTTCGCTATAGGCAGACCGCAAAATTTCACGGTTTTTAAGTTGCATGGCCGATAAATCCGCTTCTATTGACTGGGTAATCGATATTGCCAGCGCCATCGCTTCCACACAGACTTTGTCTGCCGGGCCGGTAATATCAATACACCCCAGAATAGAATGATTGCTTGGGTTATGAATTGGGGCGCCATAACAGACCCATGGTTGCCAACCCTGACAAAAATGCTCTGAGCCCATGATGAGTTCAGGGCGGCCAAGGGCCAATGTTGTCCCTATGCCATTTGGACCAACCGAGTTTTCATTCCAGCCACCACCAGGCCTGAAATTAATTTTTTCGAGATGATCCTGAATTTGTTGATGACCCACTGAATACAGAATACTCCCTGAGTTATCTGCCAGAACGATAGTGTGCCCTGTACCGTCAACTATTTGTGCCATCCTGTCGAGGACGTTTTTCCCGGATATACCCAAATTTTCATGATGTAGTTTTGCTTCAATTTCTTTGGCAGAAATAACAGAACAGGCACGTTCTTCGCGAGGGTTAATGGCGAGCTCACGACAACGTAACCAGCTATCCGCAATAATGGGGCGCAGGTTTTTACCACTAAGCTTTCCGGTGTCAACAAAATGTTCCCATTCATTAGCAACTGCGTTTAGCGATGCGCCAACGTTATTTGAAATAACACTTTTTATTGTTTCCAGGCTTGTCATTGCTGTAATACTACTCCCAAGATTATGCACAATCGACAACTAAAAAATATCGTATATTCCAGAATATTTGTTAATGCAAAAGGTCCTGTCGCATTTTGCAACAATATGAGTGTTTATATTTACAATTAGCGCAAGCATTCTATTAATGTGGCGAAGATATTGCTGATCTCCCTGGATATTGTGACTATAATCCCCTTATCAATGCTCGCACTTGATGAATATTTAATTCGCTTAAGGCTGGTCGGATGTTGCGATGTCACCTGCCTTTATTCGTAGCCAAAATATTAACCAGTACATTAAAATGTTCAAGCAGAGTGTTTTAGTTACCGGGGGGGGAAGGATCGAATGCTTAAATCTTTACAGATAGAACCGGAGAAGTGCACCGGTTGCCTGCAGTGTGAAATGGCTTGTTCCTATGAAGCCACCGGGTTATTCAACCCGGCAAAATCCAGAATCAAAGTATTTACTTTTCATGAAGAGGGTCGATTTGTTCCTTACACATGCACGCAGTGTGAAGAAGCCTGGTGTATGCATGCCTGTCCTGTTGAAGCTATTGTGGTAAATCAAGCCACAGGTGCAAAAGAAGTTCTCGAGGATATTTGTGTGGGCTGCAAGGTTTGCACGGTTGCCTGTCCTTTCGGCACAATTAATTATGTGCAGGACACAAAAGTAGTCGCCAAATGTGATTTGTGTGGTGGTGATCCTGAATGTCCCAAGGCCTGCCCAACCGATGCAATTACTTATGTCGATGCAGATCATACTGGTTTAGAACGTATGCGCGCGCATGCAGCGCAGTCTTAGGAGATAAACATGGCTTGGACTAAAAATGTATTACGTATCAATTTGACCGATGGTTCAATTTCTAAAGAACCACTTAATATGGAATGGGCGAATGATTACCTGGGTCAGCGTGGACTGGCGACCAAGTATCTGGTCGAAGAAATTGATCCTAACTGCGACGCCCTTGGCCCTGATAACAAACTTATTATGACCACAGGTCCCTTGACAGGAACCATGGTATCTACAGGTGGACGTTATTCAGTGGTAACCAAAAGCCCATTAACCGGCGTTTTAGCCTGTTCTAATTCAGGTGGTTTTATCGGTAATGAATTAAAAAATGCCGGTTGGGACATGATCATCTTTGAAGGTAAGTCGCCGAAACCAGTCTATTTATATATAGAGAATGAAAAAGCAGAACTTGTCCCCGCCGATGAAATCTGGGGAAAATCTGTTTGGGAAGCCGATGAATATTTACACAAAAAATACCAGGATCCTTTACTCAGAATAGCAGCAGTCGGTCGCTCTGCAGAAGCAGGCTGTTTGTACTCGGGTATTATTAACGATCTGCATCGTGCTGCTGGTCGTTCTGGTGTAGGCACAGTGATGGCATCAAAAAATCTCAAGGCAGTTGCTATCAGAGGTACTAGAGGGGTCGGCAATATTCAGGATTCTGCAGCATTTATGAAAGCCACCACAGAAGCCAAGAAAGTTCTGGCAGAGAATGCGGTGACCGGCGAAGGTTTACCAGCATTAGGCACACAGGTTCTGATGAATGTCATTAATGAAATGGGCGCGTTGCCTACCCGCAATATGAAAGAAGTCCAGTTTGAAGGTGCGGGTGATATTTCAGGTGAAGCCATGCTCGAACCTCGTGAAAGTGACGGCAAGCCTAACCTGACAACAAATGCAGCGTGTTTCGGTTGCACCATTGCCTGTGGAAGAATTTCCACCATAGATCGCACTCATTTCACCATTGAGAACAAGCCTGAATATTGGGGTAATTCCGGTGGTCTGGAGTTTGAAGCTGCCTTCGCCCTGGGTTCGGATTGTGGAGTGAATGATATGGATGTTATGACCTATGCTCAATTCCTTTGTAATGAAGATGGTTATGACCCTATTTCTTTTGGTTGCACTGTTGCAGCCGCGATGGAGTTGTTTGAACTGGGCGCCATAACCACTAAAGAAACAGATGGTATTGAATTCAAATTTGGTTCGGCAGAAGCGCTGGCCAAGGCGGCGGAGTGGGTAGCCACTGGTGAGGGTTTTGGTAAAGACCTTGGCCTGGGTTCAAAACGCCTGTGTGAGAAATACGGTCATCCCGATCTATCCATGACAGTCAAAGGTCAGGAATTTCCGGCTTATGATCCCCGTGGGATTCAGGGTATGGGACTGGCTTATGCAACCTCAAATCGTGGTGCATGCCATTTAAGAGGTTATACCGTTGCATCTGAGGTACTGGGTATCCCGGTAAAAACAGATCCACTGGAAACTGATGGCAAGGCTGAATTGGTCAAGGCTTTTCAGGATGGATCGGCAGTGGTTGACTCAGCAGGTATTTGCGCCTTTACAACCTTTGCATGGTCCATGGAAGACATCGCACCGCAGATTGATGCAGCTTGTGAAGGTGATTGGAGTGTCGATAAATGTATGGAGGTGGGCGAGCGTATCTGGAATCTTGAGCGAGATTTTAACAATGCGGCAGGAATGACAGCGGCCGATGACACATTGCCCAAACGCCTATTGAAGGATGCAGCGAATGTTGGTCCGGCCAAGGGTCGTGTCAATGACCTGGGTAAAATGTTGCCAGAATATTACGAACTACGTGGCTGGACTGCGGACGGTAAGTTGACCGACGAAACACGTGCTCGTTTCGGGCTATAACTAATGAATATCTCAGGGATAAAACCATGAAGCATGTCATTATCGGTGCAGGTCCTGCGGGTGTGATCGCCGCAGAGACGATACGTAAGGTTCAGCCGGATTCAAGCGTTACAATCATTGGCGACGAGTCGGAGCCACCTTATTCACGCATGGCAATTCCGTATTACCTCATAGACCATATAAATGAAAAGGGCACATATCTTCGTAAGACTGACTCACATTTTGCTGATGCCGGGATCGATGTAGTACGGGATCGTGTATCCAGCATTGATACCAAGAATAAAAAATTATCGCTTGAAGATGGCAGTTCGGTGGATTACGACAAATTACTCATTGCCACAGGTTCTCACCCGATCCGCCCACCGATACCGGGCATTGATTTACCCGGCGTACTCAGTTGCTGGACGCTCGAAGACGGACGTAATATTGCGGCCAGGGCAAAGAAAGGTTCTAACGTCGTCTTGATGGGTGCAGGATTTATTGGTTGTATCATTCTTGAAGCCCTGGCTTCACGTGGTGTGAATCTGACTGTGATCGAAATGGAAGACAGGATGGTGCCGAGGATGATGGATCAGAACTCCGGTAACCTGATAAAAAAATGGTGCCAGGACAAAGGTGTTGCCGTGCATACATCAACACGAGTCGAATCGATTGAAGAATCGGGTAAAAATCTCAAAGTATCGTTAGACAACGGAGAAGTGGTCGATGCAGATGTGGTAATTTCTGCAACAGGCGTGAAATCAAATATTCAATTCCTGGAAGGTAGCGGTATAGAAACGGAGTTTGGTGTATTGGTAAATAATCGATTGCAGTCCAGTGATCCTGATGTTTATGCTGCCGGTGATGTTTGTCAGGGCAAAGATTTTTCTACAGGCGAATATAGCGTCCAGGCAATCCAGCCGACTGCAGCTGATCATGGACGTATAGCTGCCATGAATATGATGGGTAAAGATACGATTCATCAAGGTAGTATTAATCTCAATGTTCTGGATACTCTTGGTCTAATCTCCAGTTCCTATGGACTATGGATGGGGGTTGAGGGGGGAGACTCTAGCGAACTCTATGATCCGGAACGTTATCGTTACATCAGTCTTCAATTTGAAGATGATGTTCTGGTCGGTGCACAATCCCTGGGTTTGACACAGCATGTCGGTGTCTTGCGCGGTCTGATTCAAAGCAAGATTAAATTGGGCAAATGGAAAGATCACCTGATGAAAGATCCAACTCGTATCATGGAAGCCTATTTAGGTTGTACCCAGGCGATTGGTCATAATGCAGGCGTAATCTAGTTTCTTCGGGGACGGACTGAAGTCCGTCCCCTGAGTAAGTACTAGTAAGTACTATAATTAAAGCATGCAAATCACCCTTAAGCTCTACGCCACATTAGGTGAGTATCTTCCAGAAGGTTCAGAAAAACACAGGACTGTGCTGGATATTCCCGATGAGGAAACGGCCTATGGTGTGATCGAACGTTACCATGTGCCAAGGGAACGCGCCCACCTGGTATTACTCAATGGTGTCTATCTGACTCCGGAACAACGCGAGCAAGCCACATTTAAAGAAGGTGATACGCTTGCTGTTTGGCCCCCTGTTGCTGGAGGCTAACAATTTTGTTTGTTTTGCACTCCGGTAGGTTCGGCTGGGTGCGCGTTCTAAATGACAGATGAATGAGCAGATTTAATATGGCGGAAATCCTGGAACGTGAGATGACTATTTCACATAGTGATTTTTTCAGGATTTTACCCAAAGCCCTGGGCAAACTTCGTTATCAGCAACAGAATAATGTCATTACTGTTTTTCTTGATGATGGTGTTGAAGGTGAGATAGTTATCAGTTTATCAAAAGAACGGATCCGAAAAATTGGTAGCCTGAGCCTTCCTGTCACTGACGTGACATTCCTGCAGGAAAATATTTCAGAAAAGAAGAAAACAGAATTTTTCAAACATTTTGACAGGGCATATCATCGTGGTGGTGGCTAATTGCTTACACTTGAATATTGATTTTGGTATATTGTGAAACATAAATCTCCCCGTTACATAACTTTGGGTAACTTATAAGACCATGGAAAATAATTATTTAACACTACTTATAAAAACTGTAATTTATTCACTGTTGATTTTTTCTTTGTCATCTTGCTCAGGTGATGATGCAAACTCTCCCGGAACAGAAGTTACAAGATCGAATGATTCGGTTGATTGGTCAAAATATGGGAACAATTATGCAAATCACCGGTTTAGTAATCTGCAGCAGATAACAACTGATAATGTGGATCAGCTGGAACTTGCCTGGTCATATAAAACAGGCATCAAAAAAACATTTCAAACCAGT
>QNEM01000006.1 GCA_003645215.1 Gammaproteobacteria bacterium | reverse complement strand
CGATAGACAAGATTGCCTTCAGGATCGGATTTGTATGCCTTAACCAGCGACAGATCGGCCACCAGGCCGGTTTCCATAATGTAGGTTTCACCGTTAAATTCCTTATGCTCCTTGCCTTCGGCAATTACGGTACCTACTCCGGTTTTAGTATAGAAGCCAGGGATGCCCGCACCACCAGCTCGACATCGTTCTGCCAGTGTTCCCTGGGGACAGAATTCAAGCTCGAGTTCGCCGCTCATATACTGCTGTTCAAACATTTTATTTTCACCGACGTAAGATGAAATCATTTTTTTGATTTGGCGTGTTTCCAGTAATATACCCAGACCAAAACCATCAATACCACAGTTGTTTGATATAACGGTTATGTCCTTAACACCGGAATCATGCAGAGCGATGGTCAGATGTTCGGGAATACCACAGAGCCCGAACCCGCCTGCCATGATAGTCATACCATCAAATAACAATCCCTCAAGCGCCTCATTCTCATTATTTCGTAATTTAATCATTAAATGTGACCTATATAACTTCAAAAAAAGTAATTCGTAAAAACCCTTTGCTGTATTTCACACCAGTTTAATAACTATCAGCCTGAAACTTTTGTAGCAACAATCAATAACGATACAACTTCTATGCCAAAACCTTAATATCCACATAAAGGATGTAAGCAATTGTTTTATAGAGGATTTATGCTATCAGCCCCAAAGCAGTACAATTTGATCGTTTTTTTATCGTACGATTGTCACTAAACACCGAACGAAAATGCGACATTACAACTTCTGCATCAGGTCTGATTACACTGTTAAGCAGTCGGTATTATCAGTATAGAAGTAGCATCCGGTGATGTTGCGCTGTTTGATAATACCGGTTCATTTACGATGGCCGATTTGGGTCTTGTTCACCAAAAATAAATCTGGGCCTGAAGATGTATGCCAGAGCAGGCATCAGGAACAAGGCACTAAGTGCAGAAACAGCCAACCACAAACCTATCAGTATTCCCATTTCTGCCTGGAAACGTAATGAAGAAAACAACCAGACACAGACACTGACTATCAATACAAATGCAGTCACAAATACACCACGACCCGCGCAATGTAGTGATATGGAAATTGCTTCCAGCACATCCTTACCTGAGTGGTATTCACTTTTTATACGATCACATATGTACAGGGCATAATCCACACCCAAACCGATACCCAAAGCTGCCACGGGTACCGTATTGATATTCATCCCAATATTCTGCCATGCCATAAAGGCAAACGTCACGATATTTGACAACACCACCGGTACCATAAAAAACATGCCTGCGATACTGGATCGGTACACAATAATACACATAAATACCAGGACAAATAGTGCCAGTGCAATCGATTGAATTTGTCCTGACAAGATAACTTCATTGACCGCAGCGATGACACCAATTAAACCACCCGCCATATGTATAGGGGCCTGTTCAACGATTGGATTATCTTCAATAAACTTATTTATCCGGGCGATAGCCGTTTGAATTGTTTTACCTTGCCGATCACTAAAGAATAATGTGATCGCCGCAAATCGACGCTGAACATCAACAAATCGATCCAGATCTCCCGGTTCAGAGGCATTCTCGAACATATATATCAATTCACCATTCACCAGCCGTGTCTGACCTAGTTCATAAAACCTGAAATTACCTTCGCGTAAGGTCATGTTCACTGCCGGCAGGATGTCAGCAACGGACAAAGTTCCGCCAATTTCATCCTGGGCTTCCATGTACTTCTGAAACTTCAACATGGTATTTAATACTTCAACTTCTTTTACCTGGCCTTGTTGTTCACCACCGATAACCACAAACATGCGATCAGCACCCGGATAATTCTCATTGATTACGGCTGAATCTATGTTATAGCGGGCGTCCGGCCACAGAATCGGTGAGCCGGGGTTAGCATCGCCTACCTTTAACTTGGTTGCGTAGAAACCACACACAACAAACACCACCACCGCGATGGCAACCACGACATACCTGAAACGGGTGGCAACGATACTCACACACATATTCAGAAAAGGCCTGATGACCAGTAGATCAAGGTTCAAACCATGCGCATAGGACTTTGGTTTTTTAACCCAGGACAGCAAAATCGGGGTTACTATAATTGAGCTCACTGCCACGGTGCCGACCCATACTACCGCTAACACGACTAATTTTTGCAACAAGGGAATAGGACTGATTGCAACGACGGTAACACAGCCCGCATCTGTTGCTATCCCCAGCAAGCCCGGCCTTAACAGATCCTTGAGTGTTACTCGAGCAGCATCTTTTGAAGACGACTCGTTTACAACGTCCAACTTGTCTATCTCTTCATGGAAGCGAGTAATCATCTGTACTGAGTGCGATACCGCACGTGCAGTAATCAACATGGCGACGACCACCACCAATGGATCGAAATTTATACCCAGTAAATCCGCAACACCTAACGCCCAGATGGCACTAATGGCTCCGGCGATGAGTGGTAAAATAGTCCCTCGCCAGGTTCGATTAACCAGGAATAATAATAGTAGAAAGACAACTGCGGCCGCCAGCACCAGATTAAAAGTTTCAGGCAGATAGTGATTTACCCAGCCATAAAGAATCGGGTTACCGACAAGCCGAATATTGACTGAATCATCTTCCACTTTACTGATCAGATCATAGGCCTGTTCATAGGCAAGATTGTAATCCAGCAAATCATCATAAAAATCAACCGTCACTAAAGTCGATTTTAGATCTTTTGCGACAAAGGTACCGTAAACTAAAGGATTTCGTAAAACTGCTTTTTTCAGTTCTTGAATTTCGGCTTCGGATTTCGGCAAATTCGGCCACATGTATGGTTTGCTTTCTATGCCTTCAGAAGATGCGCGAACCTCTTTGAGCTTTTTGCCTGCCAAAGAAAAAATCTGGAACTCATTGGTTGCATCAATCTTCAGCAGACCTTGTGTGATCTTCTGAATTTTTTCCAGCACTGGCATTTGAAAAATATCGCCTTCTCTAGCCTGTATCATGAAGGTGATTATGTTGGTGCCGCCAAACTCGGTTTTAAAGCGCTCGTGAACCTGGATGTATGGGTGAGATTCAGGCTGCAGGTCCTCAAAAATAGTCTTGACCTCAATACGCTGTGCAAACACAGACAAAATAGCTGTGATAACAAGCACCAGAATCAAAACAATTTTTCGATGATCCATGCATGCTAGTGCAAACTTTTCTATCATTCAGTTTCCCCCACAACTAAGCCCAGGCTAGTTATTGACTGTTACAGCTTTATTAAAATTATTTTTTTGTGCTGGCTATTTACCCAAAACACTGAGGTCACCATCTGTAAATTCAAGAAAACTGACACCTGCGCCGACGACAATTATGCCTCCATCAACGGCAGCCAGTTCGGTATGGGATGACAAACTTCTTTCGGACACGACCCCGGCCTCAAATTCCTTTAAATCAGATGAGAATTTCACCAATGTGCCTTTATTACCAATGGCAACCCATTTATTGAGTTCATCAAACCACAGCACGTCCATCAGATGTTCCGAATTTCCCGATTTAGCACTATCAATTATGGTCCATGTTTTGCCTGCATCTTCTGTCCCCATAGTGATACCATCCAGGCCCACCATGACACCACTTTCTTCGGTACGGAATTTTATCGCCATCATACTGCCGAGACTATCCGTTTCAGTATCCTGCCATGTTTTGCCTTTATCTTCGCTCCAGAATATCCGGCCGTACTCACCTGCAACCATAAGCTTTGTATCACTAATCTTGACTATGTCATTCATGATTACGTCTTCTTCTTCGCGCATACGTGTCCATGTATTTCCGTAGTCATCAGAGTAAATAATCATGCCTACCTCACCAACAGCCCAGACTTCGCCGCCCTCGAAAGTGTGTACTCTCAATAATTTGTTGGCAATTTCAGATTTAGGGGCTTCAATCTCTGTCCACGTATTACCACCATCCTCAGTGATTAACACCACACCACCATTGCCAACAGCAATTGCACGTGATTCATCCCATGACGAAATGTCCTGTAAGTGATTCTGGTTTGGAGTTTTCTGCAGAGACCAGCTTGCACCTCTATCTTCACTGCGGAGAATTTTTCCATAGTTACCCACTATCCACAGGATCCTGGGAGTTACAGCGGAAACACCATAGATTCTGTCTCTTCTTTCGATAGCGGGTGGTGTGACTTCTTCAATTGTTACATTAGGCTTTACGAATATACCTGCCCATAACAATCCACCCACAATAACCCAGGGCACTAATGACAGTAGACTGCGTACTATTTTTTGACCAACTTTTGTATCTTTAATCCCGGTATCGGTGCCCTGATCCCCGGTTCTTTCTTTATCTGCTATGTTCATAATAACAACACTAAGTCCATAAAAATCGTGTATTAATTAATTAGCCAAAGTCTTCCTTATTACGTGCTCTTAATGGACGTAATTCTCGTTCTATCGGTATAGAAGGAACTGCTGGATATAAAGACATATCCAGCAGCTCATCCATAAGAGGGGGAGAGGTTAAACTGCTTTAACGTGCAATCTTAACCAGTTGCTTAAGTGTCACATCATCAGCTTCCACACCATCCGGGTTAGACTTCATATTTGAAGACCAGGTGGTGGAGAAATTGGCCTTGTAGTCAATCACGTGCCCAACTACAGGCATTACTGCCTTATAACCATCATCACCTATGTCCGGGCGATTTTGGAAGATAAAGAACTTCCAGAACTTGCCATTCTGATCATAGGCTTCACCTAGATAAGGACGTGGCCAATCAACTTCCATGTAAACGATCTTTTTACTGTAAGGATGACCATCAGGTGGTATACCTTCTACCACAAACACTTCACGAGGCTCCCAATTAATATGTGGTGCTGGATAGTAGTAAGGAGGAATATCCATACCCACGCTTGGAAACTCTTTAATGCTGCCCTTATGCTCTAAATCAACACTAATATCAGGGCTATGAGCAACTGCGAATACCCAGCGTTTTTCAATCAAGGTATTTGATTTATACTTGGTAGGTACCGCATCCCAGATGTCCCAATCATCATAAAGCTGTACCGTACCACCGATAGGATCCATCCAGGCTGACCCAGTTAAACGGCGCGCACGACGTACAGACTTCAGATAGGCCCAGGTATCATCCGGTCTCTTCGCACTCGGATCGTTATAGCGAATAGAGAAGGTGCCCAGCCCTTTAATATCCTGAGGACTGGAAGCCACCAAAATGGTTTTTTGCATAATATCACCATCGCCTTCCACCACTGGGCCGCCATCTAAACGACCTTCCATATAATAACGACGTGACCACCAACGTTGAATTCGCTCTACACCTTTTTTACCATCGATAAAAACGAAGGAGATGTGACGTAAATCCATAGTGGCGCCGTAGGTAGGCCCACGCAGGTTCCAGATGATCTTTTCACCTGCAGCCGGATCGTTGAGATCAATGTCCTGTGGATCGAAGAACATGCCTGCCTTCCAGCCTGTTGCCTGACGGGTGGCAGGATCGTATACCACACTAGCTTTACCATCCTGGGTCGCCTGCATGTATTTCTCATCCATTTCGATAGGCACAGAGTGCACAATTGGCATTTTTAATTGACGTTCACGGATCATCCACTCCAGACGCTCCGGGAGCATGTCTCCGACGCGTTTGCCTTCAAATTCCATGTTGATGAATTGGTCAAGATTCTCAGCTGTAAGCACTGTGCCTTCGGGCATCTCTTCAGCAGCCATACTGCTTATTGGTGCAACGATCAACATCCCAAGGGACACTAATGATGCAAAAAATATATTCCTGTTCATGTTGTGTATTCTCCTATTAATATTGTCTTGTGACTTTGAACACCAGCTGATTATCACTGGCAAACCAGTCAAAAAATGATGCTTTATTTTCAGGGGTGCCTAAAGGATTAAGATGGTCCCCAGCGCCGCCAGGTTTGAGTCCTGAAGGTTCTTTCTCATCACTAGCCCACCACAAATTAGCCTCCGCCTTGAAGCGCCAGCCATCACCAACGACAACCTCGAGAGCAGGAATAACAAAGCCACCACCATTGCTCAGGTCAGTGCCGACGACAAGCGAAGGATTGATGGTGTCACGCTTGTAATTCAACAAAGTAAACAAGGTTAGATACGCTGTGTGTTCCTTTTTCTTTGCCCCAAATGATGCAAATTCAACAATTTCATCTTCTTTATCATGATTTACAATCCAGGTATCAAACAACTGGATACTGGACAGTGATGGGCGATTGGTTTTCAGCCATTTACCTAACTTAAGCTCTTTATCAATACGCAGCATGATGGCTATCGTATCTCTTTCTTTAACACCACCCCACCCTGGTAATGATGATTCCAAATTACCAAAGTTAAAGGGTTTGTCCGGAGTCCAGGTAAATTCAGCACTTAGTGTTGAATCAATCTTTTGTGAATAACCGTTAACACTAAAACCCAGGACATTGATAATCGGGTAGACCCAGTCTCCAAGAACCTGGTTCTCGGCCACATTACCGTATTGTCTCATTGAGGTAACACCAAATGCGCCGGGCACCCCTGAGTTAACAGCAGGGTTCATAATGGGCGCAGGGTTAAAGACGTGCATATATGCAACGGAATATCCTATAGAACCAGCATTACCGGTCCACCGTGCACCATACGTGGGATCATCCTGATCACCTTCATCATTTTCGTAAGCGTTATATTGTGTAAATGCAGTAAAATCTACGCCGCGATATGGATGTGGGATCCAGCGACCACCCTCAATATTGAAATTACTACCAATAGCCTCTTTGTTATCAAGTCCGGGGCGCACAAAAGTATTCAAGCTACCATTATACTTGGGAACATCAATAACTGTGTTAATCAGAAACAACGGTTTACGCCAGTCTTCATTATTCTCGAAGAATAATCTCCAGCGATAATCAAAGCCGTGCACCAGATCCATGGCTTGAAAGAAATCACTTTCACCCCAGACCAGTTGCTGCTTACCAATACGCATATCGACATTTTTCATAGGCGTAAAATCGACATAGTACTCGCGAAAAAACTCCTGCACGGTATCGGTCTGGTACTGATCCAGATATCTACCAGAGGTTGCGGTACCTCCAGGGGATTGCAATTCAGTTAATCTTTCCAGTTCAGACAGGTAGTCGGTCTTATGTTCCAGGTCATAACGTGTAATCAGCTTCCATGACAGTGGGCCTGTATAGGCATCAAAGTCGAGGAGAAAGGTGCCCCTGGCCATGTTTATTTCCCATGTATCATTGCCTTGTGTCTCATCATTATCATCGAGAAGAACGCCCGTATACGAGCGCAGATAACCACTGACGTTGAATTCCCATTCATCTGTTCCAGCCTGTACTGGACTGGTAATTAACCATCCAGAAAAACACATTATCAAGCCAACAATCTTTAAAATATTGGTGTAATTTCTAATAAACATGTACTTCTCCCCCTAAGATATATTTCAGCCCCGTAACACTACTTTATAATAAATGAATTTAAACTTTAAATTAAGCTCTCATTCAATCTAACAATCGTGCAATACATGACTAAGATATACAATCAATATCTATACCAACTACATTAATTTGCTTGCCTACCATACTATCTTATTGTTATATATGGATATTATATAATGATATATGCATATATATAATTAAAACCGTGCCAATATTGAACGTTAATACTCCTTAACTTTGGGCAATACCGTACAAAATTCATACAGTTGCAGATTTTTTGTCTGGCTTGGATACTGCTATTGTGTAACATCAATATATATTATTCATTCACTTTCTAATCTCATTTAAGCAATTTAGACACCGTGCTAACATCAAAAAACCTGTTCTGTGCTCTTTGGCGGCGCTAATTGTAGCCTGGCCCAGACTTTTCTGTATTGCCACTGGCAAGTGACGAGATAACTCAAGCCGCAGTCGGTGACGCCTGGCTAGATGCTTATCGCGAATATCCATGAGCAAAATTTCGATACCATAATTAAGTATTAGGTAGCTAAATTTCTTGTATGTTTTATACACCCAAGATAGCTGCTGTAATGCAGCTCGCTAAAACTAATCTGACAACAAGCAAAGCTTCAGCTTCTATTACGGTTATCTAATTTAGCGACAATTTCTATGCCAAATACATTAAACTGTATACTTTAAAACATAACTCTTTGTTTCATATGCATTTACATGTGTGGAAGAGTGGTAGATTTGATGATATGTTCGTTCTATAATTGAACAGAACTGAATAAATATAGAACGGTAGGAATGATTCTAGAACGGTATAATTGCTAGAACATGAAAGTAGCCAAACCAGATTGTCGACATTAAATGTGGATAAAGTTGGTTTATGTGCTGCAATAAAGCTAGCATCACTAATATGTTGTCGACGATAATGCTGTTGGGATTTAAATCAATTTCGCTTGTAAAAGGAAGTAAATTAGTCACATCAGCATCATATCGTAGCAAATCAAGACAGTTGGAGTATATGTAGATTGCCCGTTTCCAAAACAATAAAGCCTAAAAGCAATACCACTTCTTATTCACAGAAGGAGGTTGACCGTGCCTGGGATCACTTCCTCGGTTCCGATGGCGACAAAGATAATCTCACCGTCCGTAATTTGATCGCCGATTCCTGGCAACGCAGCCTGTCCCATGGTGTCAATCCAGAACAACAGAGTGCCCCCTTATTTGCTTCTGAGGGCAGCTTGCACACTCTGCGTACGAGGAACAATGACCTCATGAATTGTGCAAGACCAGTTTTGGAACAGGCCAATTCACTACTGCGTGGTATGGAAACCGTCCTGTTTCTGACCGATTATCAAGGTCTGAACCTGAAGGTCGTTGGTGATGATAAAACACTCGATGATGCCCATGCTATTGGATTGACTCCAGGCAGCGGTTGGAAAGAAGTGATGACTGGCTCCAATGCAGTAGGTACAACAATTGCCACAGGTAATACGACTCAAGTCCACGGTGAAGAACATTTCATCCAGGCCTTTAAACCATGGACCTGTACAGCCAGTGTCATTACTGACCCCTACGACAATCAGATGATTGGTATCATTGATATCTCCGGCTTACGCAAGATATTTGATAAATATCATATCCCATTGGTGGTGGCCTGGGCCGGTCAGATACAAACCAGTCTGGCCAATAACACCCTGGAACAATGGAATGAAATTCAGGAAAATTGCAGTGATCATCATGGCAATTACCGCAATTCCGGGAACCTGCTTTTCGATAAGCAAGGTAGATTGATCAATTATTCTCAAAATGTGACATCTGTACTCAATTCTTTAGGTATAGACTATGACCCATCATCAAAATGCCGCATATCGATGGAACAATTTGGTGGTGAAGAAATCATCTATCCTCATGATGCCGGCCTCTGGATATCGGGTGACTGGGTAGAACCGGTTAAAGATGGTAATGACATCCTGGGATTTCAGCTACATGTCCCTGCCCACAAAAATGTAAGTCACCTGTATCCCGACAGGGCGGCACTACCAAATAAGTTAAAATCTAATACCGATCCATTCAGTAAGATTTACGGCAAGAGCGACTCGTTTAAGGCCAGTGCAAATAAGGCGCGACAGGCAGCCTCTACACCATTGCCAATATTAATACAGGGACAGACCGGAATCGGCAAAGACCTTTTTGCCCGGGCCATACACGACTCTAGTAATTATTCCGATGGTCCCTTGATCGATCTCAATTGTGGTGCTTTTACCCGGGATATTTTAAACAGTGAATTATTTGGCTATGTTGAGGGCGCATTTACCGGTGCAAAAAAAGGTGGCATGCAAGGTAAAATAGAAGCTGCAAACGGTGGTACCCTTTTCCTGGATGAAATCGGTGAAATGCCTATTGAAATCCAGCCCGTTTTCCTGCGGGTTTTACAGGAACGCGTGATATATCGCGTTGGTGCGATTAAACCCATCCAGGTCGATTTCAGGCTTATTTCTGCGACGAACCTGGAACTTAAAAGACTGGTCGCCGAAAACCGGTTCAGAAAAGATTTATACTTTCGCCTGTCTACAATCACCATTAGTCTTGACCCGCTTTCGGGGCGTCATGAAGATATTGAAGGGATTGCACAACTGGTACTGGAACGTACAAGAAAAGCACATACAATTGTTCCCAAATATATTTCCCCATCACTCCTGACCACACTAAAAAACAGGGAGTGGCCTGGAAACATCAGGGAACTGGTTAATGTGGTTGAATGTATGTGTTTCATGTCAGATAACGAAACACTGTCGATAGAAGATTTACCTGATGAATACCTGAGGGATGAATCGGGAATGACTTCTGAATCTCATCTGAATCTGTCAACTCAGCCAGCAGCAAGCCTGGATTCTGCTGAACGGCAAACCATCGAGGCTGGTATTAAACAAACTAATGGTAATATGACCCAGGCTGCAAAACTTCTGGGTATCGCAAAAGGCACCCTGTACCGAAAGGTAAAAAAACACGGTATTAAGAAAGCCGGGGAATTTTAATTTCACTCAAGCCCAACAATGACTGCCCCGTAAAAACCACCTCGTTCAATCAGCTCATGCGCATCTACAATTTTTTCCAATGACACCTGGTGTGCGATTCTATGTTGTAATAAATCTCTTTCCAGAAAATCTGTAATATCATAAATCGCATCCAGCTTGGCTGCCTCTGGCATCGCGTAGACCAACAACATACGTATGGTCAGATCCAGAAACATCATTCGTCTAAATGGTATTGATGGCTCCGGGACTTGCATTGATCCATAAGTTGCAATCGTTGCGCCTGTACCAGCCACGTCAAGCAGAACTGGTAAATTAGCACCAAATTCACTGTCAACAATACGATCAACACCCTTAGCTTCGGTCAATTCGGTCACTATGTTGATTAATTCATCGCCCTGGTGCGGACAAACCACGTCGGCACCTGCAGCATAGCAATGTGCCTCTGCCTCAGGATTACTGGCTGTAGCAATTACCTGTGCACCAGCATATTTTGCCCACTGAATAACATAGTGCCCAACCCTCCCGGCACCACCGATTACCAGTATTGTTTGACCTTCAACTGAACCATCGGCAAAGACACAACGATGTGCCGTCATGGCAGGAATGCCCATACAAGCACCTACATCGAAGCCAGTATTATCAGGTAATAAAACTGCACGACTGGAATCGACGGCGACATATTCAGCTGCTGTCCCGAAACGCCTGCCGTATTGTGCCTGGTATACCCAAACGCGTTCACCAATCCTTGAATGAGGTACCCCACGACCAACTGCTTCGATTGTTCCGGCTCCATCACTATGAGGAATAATAAAACCATCATTGAGTAGATCCGGGAATGCACCGGCACGTTTTTTTACATCTGAAGGGTGTACTGCTGAACAGCTTAATCGTACCAAGACCTCACCATGGGCCGGGGTCGGAGCATCTAATTCAACAAGCTCCAGTACTTCTTTAGCAGGTCCCAAGCTATTATATTGAGCTGCCTTCATGACACACCTCTTGAATATTAACGGAAATCTGTAAACAGAAAATGATATCTACCAGAAAAATTAACCAGGTTTCACCTGAATTCTAATTGTTGTAGCTTATGAAATTAATCATCATTCACAATCACCACTTTACCAAAGTGCCTGGCAGCGGCCAGATGACGATAAGCATCCAGTGCATCGCTGAAAGCAAAGGTCTTGTCAATAACTGGCTTAATGTCATTCTCAGTTATAACCTGGTTCATGGCATTGAACATCTCTACACTACCAACATAAATTCCCTGGATACGTAATAAATTAAATATAATTGATAAATTGAATGCTGGACCATCAAACCCGGTCAGCAATCCAATCATCGAGACGATGCCATTTACCCTGGTCGAAGCTATAGATTTTTCAAACGTCCCCACACCACCAACCTCGAGAACATTATCAACACCGACTCCATCTGTAAGAGCCAGCACTTCATTTTCCCAATCTGGATATTCACGATAATTAATCGTATGGTCAGCGCCGAGCTTACGGGTCCTTTCCAGTTTTTCATCGCTGGATGAGGTAATAATGACATTCGCACCCAGGGCTTTGGCAAATTGTAAACCAAAAATGGAAACACCCCCGGTGCCTAACAACAATACCGTATCACCCGCCTGCAGATTGCCCATGGAAACCAGTGCATGCCAGGCTGTGACTGCAGCACAGGGCAAGGTTGCGGCTTCTTCATATGACAATTGTTCGGGAATGGGTAATGCAGCATGTGCTTTAAGTACAAAGTAATCGGCCAATGTACCATCAATTGATCCACCTAAAGCAGAATGTAATCCTGCCATTGCCATTGGACCGCTGATCCATTCCTGGAAAAAATTGCCCATAACACGATCACCTGTTTTCAGGTTTGAAACCGAGCTACCCACTGCAACCACCTCACCTGCCCCATCTGATACAGGTATGATGGGTCTGATATCATTTCGCACATAACCACCTTGAGGAATCAACAAGTCTCGGAAATTCAATGAACACGCTTTCATTTTCACCAAGACTTCATCCGCAGCTATTACCGGTTCTGACAATTCGATCAGCTTTATATCCTCTATACCCTCAGCCGTTTGAACTTGATATGCGCGCATTATTTATCTCCCGATAATTCGATTATGTGAATATATATTATTTGTAATATATCAATTGAGAATTATTGGATACGACGCAAAACAGAAACACAGTTGGTAACACCTGAGCCACCAATATTAACTGTCATGGCGAGTTCAGGCTGTCCTTTCGCTGCCACTCCAATGGGTGAACCTGTTAGTTGTTTATAGGCCAGAGCATGCATCGATGCACCGGTTGCACCAACCGGGTGGCCTTTAGATTTCAGTCCGCCAGAAAGGTTGATCGGGCAATCTCCATCAACATCATATTTCCCTTCCATAAATTCATAGCCTGAACGCCCGGGCTCTGATAAACCCATGGCTTCTACACATAACATTTGATTGATAGTGAAACAATCGTGCACTTCGGCCAGGTCCATATCTGACACCTGCACACCTGCTTCAGAACAGGCTAGTTGCACAGCATGTTTTGCCGCTTGTAATTCATGTAATGATTCCTTGCGTTCACTCATCATCATACGCTGTGTCACATGACCAATACCTGACAGTTCAACGGCATGATCAAAACTGGATTTTGCATTCTCGGTCGAGGTCAGGACTACTGCAGCAGCGCCATCAGAAATCAATGAACAATCATGTAACCTTAATGGCGGCGCAATCATCATATTTGACCCTCTGCCTGAATCAGGTAAATCCAGAATAGCCTCTGCTGTCACCAACTGAAGTTTATCCGGCACACTACCAGGACCAAAGTGGGCCATTGGATTTTGAATTCCATTACGATAATTCTGTGCAGAAATATGAGCGAGCATGATGCGTAATTCTTCGTCACTTAACTGATGTTTTTTCTGATAAGCCTGTGCCATTTCACCAAACAGTCCCGGAAAGGTCACACCCTTGGAGCCCTCATCCGGCCAGTAGGAACTACAGGCCAGGGCATGGGTTACGCCTTTCGTATCAAGTAAACTCATTTTTTCTACACCAATGGCAAGCACATTCTTGAATCTGCCACTGCCCACGGCATAGGCTGCATTATAGATAGCAAGAGATGATGTCGCACATGCCCCTTCTGTTCGTGTGGTTGGTTTATAGAGTAGTTCTACAGGATCAATTTCCAATGCCAGTGGACCAACATGTTCCTGATTCACAAACAGGGAAGGTGAACAGGAACCAAGCCAGATAGCATCAATGTCCTTTGCTTCAAGACCGGCATCGGCGATAGCGCCCGCACCTGCTTCGACTATCAATTCATAAAAGGATTTAAGGTCTTCGACCTCACCTGTTTCACGGTCGCGCTTAACGAATGCACCAAATTGAGTATTGTGTGCTCCAACCATACTAATATTCATCTAAGTATCCTCACCACCTTATAGTGGATGTTTAAATATAAAATAAAAATTCATTTTGAACTATGACATAGCATAATCATATCTTCCGTTCGGCTTTGTCCCAAAACACCTTACGTATATCCTTTTTCAACACCTTGCCTACCGGACTGCGGGGCAATTCATCCCAAAACAATATTTGCTTTGGTGTTTTAACACTGCCGAGTTTTTCTTTGCAGTAAGTAATAATTTCCTGCACATCAGGTTTGATATTCTTGTCTTTTAATTCCACTACCGCTGTAACTTGCTCCCCCCATTTTTCATCAGGTATACCAATCACAGCACAATCCTTAATCGCCGGATGCCCCCAGATCAATTGTTCTATTTCGCTGGGGTAAACGTTAAAGCCACCGGATATAATCATGTCACGCTTGCGGTCAACAATAGTAACGAAACCATGTTCATCGAGAATACCGATATCACCGGTGCGTTGCCAGTCACCAACACGTATTGCTGCAGTCGCCTCCGGACTTTTGTAATAAGCACGCATTAAAAGATTTCCCTTAACAACAATCTCACCTTCCTCGCCGAAGGGGAGAGTATTTCCTGCATCATCCATAATAGCCAGTCCAACCTGGGGCGGAGCCTTGCCACATGAACGTAACCTGGAAACGTCATTCTTTTCCAGTGCCTTTATATGATCATGAGTAGATAGAAATGTACAAAGCATGGGCGATTCAGCCTGGCCGTAGGTTTGCACCATGACAGGGCCAAAAACAGCTATCGCCTCCTTGAGTTTCTCTACTGACATGGGTGCTGCTGCATACCAGAAATACCTTAAACTGGAATAATCATAATCCTTCACACCATCATAGGCCAACAACATATAGATAGCTGTTGGTGGCAAAAATAGATGTGTCACCTGGTAGGTTTCTATCGCCGATAGCAATTTATCAGGAACCATACCATCCATAACGACAAGAGAGGCACCCTGTAATATTGGTGCAAAAGAGGACACACCCGCAGCATGGGTCATGGGCGCAGAAACCAGGTAGCAAATAGGAATATCCGGAGCAGGCATTAAATCTATCTGTACCGAAACCATGGTTTCCCAGGTAGCTCCTACCCATTCAGCCAGTTTCGAATCACCTGTGGTACCGCCAGTTGCGAACAAACTTATTAATTGCTGTTCATCGTCATTATGTGTTACATCCTGATCGTCAATATCAGAAGTCCCTGTTAAAGATTTAATATCAACCCCGGCTATTTCCTGACCATTGAATGGTAATCTCTGGTTTTCAGGAGAAAAATTATCCAGTTCCGGATGAGAATCAAGGATGTCATTATCAACAATGAGAAATTTAGTGTTCGATTTACCAAGTAATTTTAAATTGGACTCTATAGTGCCCCTGACATTAAGCGGTAACCAGATTGCGCCAATTTGTGAAATGGCAAAGATACAACAATAGGCTGCTACAGAGTTAGGGGCGTAGGTCGCAACAACATCCTGCGATTTAACACCCTTTTCAGTCAACAGGGCAGCTATATGTTGTGAGACATTGAATACTTCCTGATAGCTGAGTGATATATCATTATCGATATCGATAAACCTGGCATTACCACTGGTAAAGGCCGGACTAAGTTTCAGAATATCAATAATGCGCATTATCTATCACAGAGCACGGTCTGCCCCTGCATTATTCTCTCAGGCTTGAGATGGTCTCAAGAACAAATTCAGGTTTGGTGTCTTCTGGAATAGTTAAATAGTAAAAACCTTTTTCATTGCCAGGCAATTCATCAGTGCCCTGCCCTGCCCATATAGAACTGGAGATATCAACGCCCATGGAACTTTCTTGCGCAGATGAACCGGCTGGGACAATAGAAAAATTGACATCATCTGGTAAATCAAAACTCTCACCAGTGAAGGGTAGATGTAGGCCAACAGACCAGCGATAATGTTTCGCAACATTGAAGACAGGCTGGTACCAGGATATCTCTTCCCCACTTTCAGGCATCAAGGCTGAATCTTCCATCAGCAGTACACCTGAAATATCCGTTTCACTGTAGTACCTGAGAAAATCAGCAACATACATTGCTGCCGTATCCACATGTGATTCTTCCGGAATAACCTCATCACCATTGGCTGCCTTATGTGCTTTTGCAAGCAAGGAACGTGGAGAAGGCATAACCAGTACTATAGGTACTGCCCCTGCATAATTATTACTCACCGCTGTCAGCACCTCAGCCAATAATTCTCTTGGTGCAAAGGCCTCAAGCATCTTCTTCAGTGCAACAGTTATGCGTTTCTTACCCGCCATGGACGGGATCGCATCTTCATCATCCAGCATCCAGTGATGAAATAGATCCCACACATCCAGAACAACGACTTCGGCACTGACCAGACCATGGGCCTGACTATAGAAAGACATATAAGAGGCCGGTGTCGTCCAGGGATTCTCACCCTCGCCCAGCAACAATTTCTTGGTATAGGCATTGAAGTCGATCCAGAGTCTGGGCGCACCTTCTCCGGAAGATAAATGGTTAACCAGGTCAATAGACATGATTACTTTCTATTATCAGTCGAAGCTATACCTGACTCTTCCCGGACGGCTTCAAGTTCGGCTTCCAGTTTCGCAATCTCGACATCTTTTGGATGTTCAAAGTATACGGGGCCGGGATTTTGCGGATCACGTTTATCGTCATTACTTCCCGCATAAAGAAAGCTCATATCGCTGTTCCAAGAACCATAAAATGGTATGTCTTCCGGTGGTTCTGATTTGACATGTTTCTTGACAAATTCAGCATAGGGAACACCTTGCTTTTTACGTTGTTCCCTGTATTCAGCACGGAGCTTGTTCGTTGCTTCTTCATCAACGACCAGGGTCTCTTCATTAAAGGCGACATGATAGATTTTCTTGGCCCAATCAGGAGTGATCAACCTCTCCTCTATGTCTTTAATCACCAATTGCGGATCACGCTCCAATACATCACCGTATCCACCACCCGACCCTTGAGAGATCATGTACAATTCACCGCGCTTCGAGAGTGAAAATCCAAGCCCCATATGATGTGTACTATACTTGGCATTCTCATAAGGTTGTTCATTCATGGTTTCTGCTATTGAGTGCTTGAATTTTTCAGGCTCCTCCAGCATTACATCATAGACATCAACGTCCTCGACTTTACATAAGGGATAGGCACCACAGGCATAGCCACCAAACAAACCCTGTATTGGAGGTGATTTAGAGCCGACACAGGTCGTCATGAAGCCCCATTGTTCACTGTCCTTGGTTGCAACAATCTGGGTATAGCCCATACCACCACGATATTTGCCCGGGGCCTGCGTGTTTGTGGTCATTTTCTTTGATACCAGTTGCAAGAAAGGCACATCTTCTTCATTCATCTCCTGCTCACCAATATCTGCCATTGATGCAAAGATGGGAGCCAACGAATGCTCACCATCCATGTCCATGCGTGCCCCACCGCCCATGCCATTCAAGTCGGCACAAAGATTACCCAACATTTCACCATGCTGGTTCATGCCACCCCAGATGTAGGTACTAATCATGTTGTACCAGGGTGCAATAACACGAGTGTGTTTAACAGGAAGACTGTAGAGGAATTTGGCTGTCGCATGCTGTGCAACGGTAAATGCCTGAAAGATTGACATCAAACTCTGTGAGTTCGGTGCGTTAACACTGCCATCAACAATAGAACAGGGCGTCGTAATAACTTCAATGGGCGCAAAAGCAGCCTGACCCCGCGGTAAATCTGGCCAGATGTGGTTTAAAAATGCCTGGGCCATCATGCCTTTTGCGCCGGGTAATGCTGTATTGATCGCACGGTTCGTTATCTCGGGGCTTGAACCGGTCAAATCAAAGATCAGACGGTCACCCTTCTTGGTCAAAGTACAATTAAGTTTGATTAATGCATTCTCGCGCAGGGTGCTATCCATGGTGCAGTAGGTTCGCACTGTCATATCGGGCCATTCGGCAATACGTCGACGTACCTCTGCCATAACATTATCATTGGTGCTGCGTAGACAAGCCGTCAAGGCCTCCACGCCATCTGTTGCCAATACTTCTCTAATGCGTTTTTCAAGGCGCATACAGGCAAACAGTTTTACCTTCATATCTTCGTATTGCAATTTTGGTTCGCGTACTGAATTTTGCAGAAAGGTCAGGATATCCCTCTTCAGTTCATAATTTTCAACAACCTTAAAGGGGGGCATTTTCAGGCCTTCATCAAACGGCGATTCTGCCATGGAGGGCATGCCACCTGGTTCGATCGCACCATTTTCACCTTCGTGTACTGTAGCGGCTACCCAACAAATCAGTTCCCCTTCATGATAAATAGGCATAATCATACTCTGGTCTGTGTTATGCACATTACCGTAACGCGAGTCATTGTGGATAAAACCATCGCCTTGATTTACACCAACGGTTGGCTCATGGATCCAGTTTTTGATAATAAATTTTATCGGATGATGAACCAGGACAGAGAAAATCAGTACGCCACCAGCACTACCAATTGTCAGATCACCTGATGCTGAATAAATCCCGGTAATAACATCACCCCATTTAGCGCCAGGTGCCGCGCCCATTTGCTCAAGCATCTCATAACTTTCATCACAGGCCGACTGCATTCGGTCACGTATTGAGGCCATTTGATGCGGGTCATTATGTTCTTTGACACATTTCTTTTCGTAATCCGTGATTGGCATGATGTCATGCGATTTCATGATGTCCGGATCAGGCCCAAGGAACAAGGTAGTGTCCTTCAGGAATTTTGCAACTAGTTCCTGATCTTCAAGAGTTGCTTCTGCGTTGACTTTATCGTTCATAATAATATTACCCCTTTAATTCTTTTCATCACGCAGGAACCAGACAGCACCCTGCTCAGCTGAGACATATTTCCAACCTTTTTCGATCAGGTAGGTGGTGACATCAGATGCCACAATGCCAGGACCAACGATCTCTGTACCTGGCGGTATGTCTGGTTTGTGCCAGACCGGCGTGTCAACAGCTTTATCCTCACCGACAAAGTAACACTTGCGCGTAGTTGCTGGCTCAGGCGGTGCCTTACGCTTGTTTTCAGCGACAGGTTTGATGTGTTTGAAGTGAACTGTTTCATGTTCTACATATGAAGCCACTCGAACCGTATTGATACGAATTCCCGCTTCCGGCGCCTGGCTACCTTCACCAAATCGTTTGCCATAGTCAGTTGAAAACAGATCCAGAATACTGAGCACATCTGCAGCAGATTCAAGCGTATGCTTTGGAACCACTACTGTGGTTTGTACCAGCTGGTTACCGTAGCGCATATCAAGTTCCAGGGAATGCAAGATCTTGTCTCCATCAACACCCTGCCTTAATAAATCAGCTTCCCCACGCCCACTCAGATCCGCAACAATACCGTTAAAGCGATCATAGTTATCAAATACATGACGGGAATTTGAATCATACAACACCAAAAACAAAGAGTTTTCATGAATATGCATTTGATGCATATTACCCGCACCCACTGCAGAAAAAACTGAACTCATGGGTGTCGCCAGAATTTTATCAATGTTTAAGCGGCCAGCAATACCACAACAGTGGAGCGGTCCATTTCCGCCATACGCCAGCATGGTAAAATCTTCAGGGTCATAGCCTCGTGCACGCAACTCCGTATTCACACCATTGGCCATGTTGGCATCGACTTTTTCCTTAATCATTAAGGCGGCTTCTACCACCTCAACATCGAGATCATCACAAAGTGCTTCTTCAATCGCAAAATTTGAACGTTTTAGATTCAGCGGAATACTACCACCGGCATAATTTTCTGCGTCTAGATAACCCAGAGTCAAATCAGCATCTGTCACCGTTGGAAACATGCCGCCACGATCATAACAGGCTGGACCAGGATCAGAACCCGCACTTCTTGGTCCAACGGCAACCGTTTCATACATGCGATCATAAGATGCGATAGAACCACCGCCGGCACCCAGTGTCACCAGGTGAACCATAGGCACAGAAACCAGCCAACGGTCAATCACCGGGTTAAAATCATAGTGCTTGATTCCACCTTCGACGACAATACCAATATCATAACTGGTACCACCCATGTCGGTTGATACAACGCTGCCAAGGTCGGCTTCTTTAGCCAGATGTTCGGCCGCACTAATTCCTGAAACAGGGCCAGAGTGGATTGTCTGTAATGCATCAGTAGAATTTAGCTGCGCCATACCACCAGAATTATGGATGACCAACATTGGTTTCTCATAAGCATGTGCACGCAGATTCTGCTCCAACTGTGTCATCGCGTGATACATGGTTGAATGCAAATAACCATCGACAATGGCCGAAGAAGCACGAACATATTCGCCCTTTCGTCCGGCAACACGATGAGACAGGATGACCGGGATAGCCCCCAGCAAATGTGAGGGGTATTCGTCCAGAAGGATTTGTTCCACGCGCTTTTCATGCTCCGGGTTAACCACCGAATTTATCAGGCAGACAACTATGATCTGTGCGCCCTTATCAACCAATGTCCGGATCTTGTTTCTAAGGTCTGGCTCATCAAGCGGCATTACCAGCTTGCCTTCAAAATCAAGACGCTCACGTACACCTTCGATCATGTGTGGCAATACCAGGGGATCCGGGCGTTGTGCATCCGGCAGATTTGCCATACCTAATTTATCCAGTCCCTCACCATAGCCTCTGGCACGACTCAAGGGTACTGTCGATTCAAAGCCGGCAGTCACTAACATGCCAATACGCGGGCCCTTGTGTTCAATCAGGGCATTGGTGCCCAGTGTTGTCGCATAGCGAACAGAATCAACCTGGGAGAGGATATCTTCCATCGTAATATTCAGCTCGTGATAGGCCTTTTCTACCGCCTCGTTGAAGCCCAGTGCCAGATTTTGATGCGTTGTTAATGCCTTGGTTTCAATATACTTGTCATCCCAAACCAAAAAACAATCTGTGAACGTACCGCCGATATCTACTGATATTCGTTTCATAATCTACTTTCCTATTACTTTAGTAGTTTGATTTATAGTTCATAAAGGCATAACCAGAATTAATGGTTATGCTGATGACGTTTACTTGCACCTAATACATCTGGTCCAATAGTCACTTCCGTTATTTCCTCTCTATGGCTCCACTGTTCTTTAAGTGCATCGACATCAACTTCCATATCATAGAGTGGTTCATGGCCTGGCATTGCGTACTCAACTTCGACCTGGGTAGCGCAATCTGGACAATAGAATTCAAGAATATTGACCCAGTCCTTATCCGGGCAAAATGTAAAACGGTATTTTTCCGGATCGATCACATGCGGATGAATATCTGCCGGGTCACGGTTGTATACCAGCAAGCCTTCTTTATAGTTGCCCCTTGCCGAACCAATCACATGCTCACAGACACGACATTCCCAATTCTCTGTATCAAGATCAATACGGAGATATTCAGTCATTAGTACTTTCATTATTTAGTCCCCCTGGTGATACGGATATCACCTGCTTCAGTCACGACAAATTCCCAGCCCTCTAGTACCAGGCAAGTGAAAAAGTCCTCTTCAATTATTGCAGGGCCGCTGCCATGTGCGCCCGGGGCCATATAGCTGACCTCATAAACAGGTACATCCTGCCACTCCTGATTCTCACCCATGATTGAACGGTTTGTTGAAGATTTGGCTGGATTAAGTTTTTCAACTTTGGCTTGTGTGTTATCTTCAATTTTCAAGGGTTTCCTGGCCGAAACTTCCAGGGTAATTGAATCTGCACCTGATAATTCTTGTGGAAAAGCGATATTTTCATCCAATTCATGGACCGATTCTTCTGTACCTTTTTCACCCACTAATTGAGCACTTATTTCATAGTCACCTTTGGCAAAGCCTTCAGCAAACATATCACGTTCTGCCCTTTCAAAAAGTAATGCATGAGCTTCCGCAAGAGCTTTTTGTTTATGATCTGTCAATACAACTGAATAATTCTGCCCAATATCGCAGGAACCAATTCCAAAGGCACTAAATACAGCGGCCGTCTTTGGTACAAACACGGTATTGATACCTGCTTTTTCAGCAACACCACAGGCATTCATTGGGCCTGCACCACCAAATGCCAGTAATACAGTATCTTCTTTGATCTCGGCAAAACCACTGAGTGCATCAGCAATCTTTTGTTCATAGGCGCTGCGAAGCTTATGTAGTGCTTCATCAGCAGAAAGACCCAACGGTGTCGCTATATTCTCATCAATTGCAGCGCGAGCTCTTTCAACATCGAGTGCCAGACCACCACCAAAATAAGTAGAGGGATCCAGCAAACCCATCAATAAATTAACATCCGTAATGGTAGAGTTTTTACCACCTCGGCCAAAACTTGCAGGCCCGGGAACGGCCCCTACACTTTCGGGACCCACTTGAATGGCGCCATCTACTATGGACAAGATAGAACTTCCACCCACACCCTCACTGAGTATTTCACATAATCCAAAAGAGATAGCTATGCCCTCAACCTTTCCCCGCCTGTCTTCATCAACATTAAAGTTAGCAACATATCCAATATCCGTGGTGGTTCCACCGATATCCATTGATAATACATTGGTAAGCTTATACTCCTTGCTGAAAGATTTAACCCCTTCCATTCCCCCGCGTGGACCAGAGCTGTAACTTTTGAGCGCTATTGTTTTCGCTACCCGTGAGGCATTACCGTCGTTACGGAAAATCAACAATGGGTTCCTGGTACGATATTCACGCAACCGATTTTCAGCATTGTAAAGAAAGCCTTCCATCGCAGGATGAAGAAACGAATTGAGTAGAGCAGTCCAGCCTCGACGATCGGCTGAAATATCATCAACCAACTCACTGGCAAACAGCATTGGCACGGCACCCAATAAATGACGCGGGTAAGTATCAAATGCAATCAACTTGAACTGCGATTCGTACTGACCTGCCTGATCGGTGTCAAAACATACCACAATACGATTTGCACCATTTGACGTCAGTGTAGTGATAACCGTCGCCAAATCTGCCGCCTTTGATTTATCACTCAGATCATCAAGGTCAATTTCTCCGACCCGGTCTCCAACTAAAAAGTCATACAACTCTTCATCGTGAACTCTTAGTCGTTTACAAAGATCAGCGTTGCCTTTATTCAAAACCAGTCCCAGTTTTGGCCCCTTGCGTTCAACTATTGCATTGGTTCCCTGGGTTGTTGAGTAACGAATATGCTCAACTTCGGCCAGCAGCTTGGCAACATCTTCCTCGCCATAGACCTCCTTCGAGACAGCGCGTAAGCCATCAAAAAAGCACTTACTCAAGTCATAGGGTGTTGTTAAGGTCTTCGTTTTATAAAAATTGTCATCTTTTAGTACACATATATCCGTCAACGTACCACCGTTGTCGATATTTACTTGCATTCCCATAGCGAGTTACCTTTGTTGATTGTTCTAACTACGTTGCTTTCCTGGAGTGAAACTCAAGCAGCAGACATGAATTTAGAATTACTGTTTTACTTGTTTATTATTTGTGAGATATATACTAGCAACCATTGTGCCAAGAGCATATTTTCTAACCTTTCGTGGATAACTAAATGTTTTTTAATGAGTTTATTCTGAATATTAATCAGCTAAAGGTTTCATAGACCGTTCAATAATAGTACGCATTGGATCACTTTCATTCTGAATAGTCATTAATTATGGGTACAAACCCGGAAATATGCTCACTCACCAGACCCTGATTTGGAGTCTATTTGTATGAAGTTGATGATTTCCCAACAAATTACTGATATTTGAGTGGGGGTTTGAAATACGCTCTCAGACGTTCTTGACCCGAATCATCAACTTGCCACTGTTGGCTCCGGTGTATAGTTTTTTCACTGTATCCAGTGCATTCTCAAGACCATCGATAACATCCAGACGAACCTTGATCTTGCCCTCAGCCAGCCACTGGCTCAGGGCCGAGATTGCCTCAGGATAACGGTCAACATAATCAAGAATAATAAAGCCCTGCACCTTGAGTCGCTGCATCAGGATCATTGGATAATTCTTTGGCCCCGGCACATCCTCTGTCGCGTTGTATTGCGAGATAAGTCCACAGGTTGAGATACGGCCCTTTAAGTTCATTAACTTGAGACAGGCATCAAGGATATCGCCGCCCACATTATCAAAATAGATATCAATTCCGTTTGGACATGTACGTTTCAGTGCTTCAGCTACATTTTCCGTTTTGTAATTAATAGCCTGATCAAAGCCCAGTTCCTCAGTAATCCATTGGCATTTCTCATCCGTGCCGGCAATTCCAACAACGTGGCAACCCTTAATCCTGGCAATCTGGCCTACGATCGAACCGACAGCACCGGCAGCAGCCGAAACCACCACAGTTTCACCAGCCTGCGGCTCAGTAATATCAAGCAGTCCGAAATAGGCAGTTGGACCAACCAGGGCAAGGGTAGCGAAGGCATCGATTACCGGAACTGAGCCAATATCACCCAGAGGACTAACTGTTTCCGGGCTGGCTACCTGATAGTCTGCCCAGGTACCAATGCCACTGACAATATCACCCTCTTTAAACGCTGTATTCTTGCTTTTAATTACCGTTCCGCAAACCACACCACGCATCGGAGCATCAATTGCTACAGGCGGCATATATTGATCCATATCACTCATCCATATCCGATTGGTCGGATCCAGTGACAGGTAATTAAGACGGAACAGACATTCGCCATCTGCTGGTTCGGGAATAGATTCTTCTTCGAAACTCAGGTCATCATCACTTATATCGCCAACAGGCCGTTTACGTAATCGCCAAACATGATTAGTTTCAGACATTTAAATATCCTCCCAGAGGTTTATGAAATCAGAATTTGTGAAACCATTGAAAATTTAATTCTCATAGGACAACAGCTATCAAATTAGCAGTTCATGCAAGGACTATAGTTTATAAGCGACACGGGTTGCTCATTTATGATTGTATTTAGTCATTTACTAATTGAAATACCTGATACTCCACCTTGCCTGGAAGCAGACGACCCTGTCCCACGCAAAGGATATTATTCACCCAGGTATAACGTGGATCGCCAGTTTGCATGCGTGGCTGGGTGAAGAAAACCTGATCTCCAAAATTAGTATCACCTTCACCAGCGAGTGCTGCCTGTATGCCAGGGGTGAATTCCAGTACACCAAAGTATTGTACATAGATGATGGCACCGTCATCAGTTTCGAAGGTTGCACGCACATCCAGGTGTCCATAACCTTCACTAACGGTCATCCAGTCAGCACAACTCGCATCACGTAACTTGCCATTTAGTTTTTCCCCTTTGAATTCGCCGCCATGTACTTCTATAATTAAACGATTACCGGATGGTGCGCTGCCAACATCAAGTACAGTGCCTAAATTTGCGTAATAAGTCATAAGTGGTTCAAGCTTCATGGTACGTCCTCTCATTGAATTGAGTTATGTAGAATTGAATTATATAAATAATAAAATATGAATTTGTTAATGCCATTTTATACCCTAATACAATTTATATTTTGAATCAAAGAAATTGGGTTTTTGACTCATTGCTTATTTTGAACTGAAAATTACCTTCATGAAGGAGCTCGGCATTCGAACCGAAACTTAATTCGGTAAAATCAACATCGCCAAAATTATTGATTCTAATGCAAGTGCTGGAGCGCGTTCCGTATGTTGCTGAGTGTATGAATCGCGGTGCCAACATGCGTTCCAGTTCTATGCCTACACCGGTATCCGGCAACTCATGGTCGGGAGCCAGCTTACGATCCTGTAATATCGACAATAATTCCCTGCTGTCCACATTTTGCTTCAATGCTGATTCCAGGGCCTGTTTGCCTGACATCACCTTTGGCCAGGAACTATCCAGCAGATGATTACTAAGACCATAAATACCTGGTGCAAGTACCTTTTGCTGGCCTGACTGACTTGAGTAATAAAGCAATTCATCAGCTGTGCCGATAAGTAAATTGAAAGGGCTGTACAGACTCGTATTTATATCATTGTTAAACTGTCCTGGTGATTTTTCCCCCAGTAGATAGTCAGTGACCAACAGACCCCGCGAACATGTTTGTGCAATTTCGGATGGCTGCTTGAAAACAGGAACCCGGTAGTTAGTGACTGCGGCAAAACGACCATTCCGTCTAATCCCCAGCCACGAACCTCCAGCTATTTCATCACGCCCGGCCAGTAGTTGTTTCTCATCGTCCCAGAAATGAGCAGATGTCGTAGGCCGCTCATAATACTCATCTCGATTAGCCAGCAACACCAATGGATTGTCATCCTGCATTTTCCAGGCAAGTAAGATAAGACACATAATTTCATCGTAGCATACCATCCCCTACATGATTGCCAGAGGCTGGATAAGAAAGTTCTTTGCCAATGGCTGTAGGGGTAAAACTATCGCCTCTAATTTATGCCAGCTGCTACATATACTATTACGTCCTGGTCCACTGATAGTCAGAAAACATTTCATCAACCTCTGTCTGAAACAGGTGGTTTGAATAATTACTTAATGTTTTTACAGCTACCGCCAATACAACTTCAAGGACATGACGTTCTGTGAAACCGGCATTAATGAAATCATCAATTTCATTCTGCGATAAAAAACCGCGCTTTCGCACCACTATCTTGCTAAATTGGCAGAGGGCCTCTAATTCGGCATCAGGCACAGGTTGATCATTACGAATGGCTTCAAGTATGTCTGCCGGTACGCCTGACATCTGATCTGCGAGCATACTGTGGGCCGACATACAATATTCACATGCGTTCTCATGGCTGATAGCAAGGAAAACAACTTCCTGCTG
>QNEM01000005.1 GCA_003645215.1 Gammaproteobacteria bacterium | reverse complement strand
GATGTCTACAAGGAAAAACAGATTGCTGGATTCAAACTACCTTCGACAGAGGCGCAACTAAGAACTACCGCGCATGAAATCAGCGATATTATTTATGAAAAATTAATCGGTGTCCGTGGCGCATTTGCAACCCGTATCGCATATATCACCGTCAATAAAAAACGTGATGGAAAAAAGACCTATACCTTACTGATAGCAGATGCCGATGGTCACAACCCGCGGGTCTTGCTTAAATCACCTGAGCCCTTGTTATCACCCAGTTGGTCACCAGATGGTAAAAAACTGGCCTATGTTTCCTTCGAAACTAAAAATTCAGCCATCTTTGTGCAGGATATAAATTCCGGAAAACGAGATAAGGTCGCAGCAAACAGAGGCATTAATAGTGCCCCTGCCTGGTCACCAGATGGAACACGTTTGGCCATGACCTTGTCCAAAGATGGAAATACTGAAATTTACATCATGCATCTTGCTTCAAGATCCCTGGAACGGATCACCAGGAACAAGGCCATTGATACCGAACCGAACTGGTCAAGTGATGGCAAAAAACTTGCTTTTACATCAGACCGCGGTGGCAGCCCACAAATTTACGAAGTCAGCGTACTCGGTGATGGCAAGGCAAAACGCCTCACCTTTGAAGGCACTTATAATGCCAGGCCTCGTTACTCATCTGATGGCAATTTCCTGGCTGTAGTCAATGGAGAAAAAGGCGTCTACCGAATTGCCATCCTTGATCTGCGCAGCGGGTATTTCGACATATTAACCAGGGCAACGCTGGATGAATCTCCCAGTTTTGCACCGAATGACCATATGATTATCTATACTACAAGCGGTGCTCGCGGTACGGTCCTTGCTGCTGTTTCAGCAGATGGACAGGTTCACCAGCGCCTCGAATTGCAGGATGGAGAAGTTCGAGAACCCGCATGGGGCCCCTTTTTACCCAGAAAATAACTATTGGGATGATGATCAAGAGATGACCCGGATTATGTTATTCTGTTTATAATTTCAGCTAATGCTGATTGGAGAAAATGATGAACAAAAACCTGATGATAGTTTTGATATTCACGGCATTCCTGTTTGCCTGTGAATCTACACCAGAAAAAGCTGATGACGCTGTTGTCATTGAAGATCAGGGGACAAATCTGAGCGATGTCCCAGATACTGATGACTCAGAGGTCCAGGCCTACGGGACAGGAGATGATGAGCTCTCAGGCATGAGCTCACTGGACAACCCAACAAGCTTGCTTTCGGTTAAAATTATCTATTTTGAATATGATAGCAGCGATGTTAAACAAGAAGATCGTACTACGGTTGAAGCGCATGCAGCTTTTCTGGTCGCAAACCTGGATGTCATTATTACATTAGAAGGACATGCAGATGAACGTGGATCACGTGAATACAATCTGGCCCTGGGTGAAAGACGCGCTGAAACTGTGAAACGCCAGATGACATTGATAGGCGCATCTCCCGATCAGATACGTACGGTCAGTTATGGTGAGGAAAGGCCTGCCATAGACGAACATGATGACTATTCATGGAGTCAAAACAGACGCGTAGAAATTATTTACTGAGGTATTTTCTAGTGTCATTTAAAAGATCATTAAGTATTTTATTGTTTGTTGAAGTTCTGCTTTCTCCCGCAGTATTTGCTGCAAACAAGGCCCCGGTGACTACACCTACATCACCAGCGATGGAAAAACGCCTGGCAAATATCGAGCGTTTATTACAAAGCAGCGGCCTGCTGGATATGCTACAGCAGATCGAACTTCTACAGCAGGAAATTGCAAAGCTACGCGGTGAAATTGAAGTAAATAATCACGTGATTGAGCAAATGAAAAACAGGCAACGTGATCTATATACGGACATTGACCGCCGGCTGCAATCAATTGAAACCCCGGCAACTGGAAATCAGTCACCGACTGTAAAAGCACCAGACACTAATCCACCGCTGGAGACATTGGGTCAGATTGAAACAGTCACTCCACCCGAAACCCAGGATCAGGCGCAGGCAGAAACACTTGCTTTGACACTGGACGAAACTACAATTCAGACACAACCGCATACAGTGAGCTCAACTGTGTCTGCAGGTTCTACTCCAAACAAAGCTCTTTCGGAACCGGAATCGGAACCAGTTAAAAAAACGGAATCTGATGAGGTTCAGATACAGGCCGAATATCAACAGGCATTCAAGCTACTGAAACAATCTCAATATGATCAGGCCATCAAGGCCTTCGATACATTCTTAAAGGCACACCCGAAGAATCGATATTCAGATAACGCCCAATACTGGATGGCAGAAGCCTTGTATGTGAAACGCCAATATGAAGATGCAATTAAAGAATATAACAATCTGGTTACCAATTATCCGGATAGCCAGAAAGTACCCCATGGTTTGCTGAAGATTGGTTATAGTTATCAGGAACTGGGCAAACCCGATGAAGCCAAACTCTGGTACACCGATGTCAAACAACGCTTCCCTGGCACAACGGCATCTCGTCTGGCGAATGATCGTTTAAAACATATTAACGATTCATAACATAAGCACCGTTTATATTTATTAGTGGCCCTGAAATAAATTCCAGGCCAACATTACGATCCATTCAATATGTCACAAACTATGCCTATCAACGATCTCACCTTAAAGATCAATGAAATATTTTTCTCGATCCAGGGGGAAACTACCAGGGCAGGATTGCCTACCATATTTATACGCTTAACGGGCTGTCCGTTACGCTGTACTTATTGTGATACCGCATATGCTTTTCATGATGGTGAGAGAATGACGCTTGCTGAAATTATGCAAACAATTTCAGACTATAAGAGCAAACAAATTACCGTTACCGGCGGCGAACCACTGGCACAAAAAAATTGCAGGCCCTTACTCGAAATACTTTGTGATGCTGGATATGATGTTTCATTGGAAACCAGTGGCGCACTGAATATTCAGGATATTGATAATCGTGTTGCCAGGATTATCGATCTGAAAACCCCTGCCTCGGGCGAAGTCGATAAGAACCTGTATGAAAACATGCTGCATCTAACTCCCCAGGATCAAGTCAAATTTGTTATCTGTGATCGTGAAGACTATGAATGGTCGAAGGAAAAATTGAACGAATATAAAATAAGCGCGCAGTGTGAAGTCCTGTTCTCAGGCAGTCATGGAGAAATACAAAGCGAGCAATTGGCCAACTGGATACTGGAAGATCAACTCCCCGTGAGATTACAGATACAATTACACAAATACCTTTGGGGCAATGTCCCGGGTAAATAACAGTCAGGCTAATAATTCTCGGAAAAAACAATGAAAGCACTCATCCTACTCTCCGGTGGTCTTGATTCTGCCACAGCACTGGCCATGGCAAAGGCCCAGGCTTATGAATGTTATGCCCTGAGTTTTAACTATGGCCAGAGGCATGCTGCAGAACTAAATGCCGCTGCAAAAATAGCCAACGCATTTAATGTCACGGAACATAAAACCATTGATCTGGATCTGACACAGATCGGTGGATCGGCGCTAACAGACAATAGTATCGACGTCCCAGAATCACCCACGGAGGGCATCCCGGTAACTTATGTCCCGGCAAGAAATACTATTTTTCTTTCTTACGCACTGGCCTGGGCAGAAGTACTGGAAATTAATAATATATTTATCGGCATCAATGCCGTTGATTATTCCGGCTATCCGGATTGTCGTCCAGAATATATTCAGGCATTTGAACGCATGGCAAACCTGGCGACAAAAACCGGCGTTGAAGGGACAAAACTCACGATACATACCCCGCTGATCGATCTCACTAAGGCAGACATTATCCAACAGGGCAATCAATTGAATGTAGACTATGCCTTAACCATCTCCTGTTATCAGGTAGATGAAGGTGGTGCAGCCTGTGGTGTTTGTGATTCCTGCCGATTTAGAAAAGAAGGGTTTGAAAATGCAGGAATTCCCGATCCAACCCATTACAAATAATGACTACGGATAATACCTGTTTATTCCAGAGTGCCACCACCGGTATCGGCATTGGCATTGGCATTGGCAATATAACGGTCTATAACACTCTCGATATCTCTCATATCAAGCGTTTTTAAAATATAATCCACACAGCCAATAGATTTTGCTTTCGCCCTGTCTTCTTCATTTTCAGACGCAGTCAACATAATTACAGGATTGATATATCCACTACTTCTCAAAAGTTGAATGGATGCAAAGCCGTCAAGATCAGGCATATTTATATCCATCAGTACCAGGTCGGGCTGTTCTTTTGAGCAAACTTCAACTGCTGCCTTGCCACTTGATGCGGTCAGGATTTGATATCCTGATTTCGCGAGAATAATCTGGACAATTTCCAGCATTTCCTCGCTGTCATCCACGTATAGCACTTTTTTCATTTTGCCTTCCTCACGCTGTAACCATGTAGCCTACATACTGGAGAATCTTTACAGCATAGGCAATTTTTCTCTTCATTGCACTTTTTACTATTTTGAGGAAAACAGTTCAGACTGTGGTGTTTGCGATTCCTGCCAATTTAGAAAGGAAGGGTTTGAGAATGCAAGAATCACCGATCCAACACACTATAAACAATGGCTTTGAACGATGATTGTCTGATCCAGGCTAGTTGCCTAGACGATATGACGATTTATTACTCTCTTGATATCACCCATATCAACAGTTTTTAAAATATAATCCGCACAACCAAGGGCTTTCGCTTTCGCCCTGTCCTCTTCATTTTCAGAGGCAGTCAATATAACTATGGGGTTTGTATATCCATTATTTATCAACACTTGAATAGTGGCAAAACCATCAAAATTCGGCATACTTAAATCCATCAGTACCAGGTCGGGTTGTTCTTTGGAGCAAACTTCAACAGCTTCCTTGCCACTTGACGCAGTCAGGATTTGATATCCTAAATTTTCAAGGACCATCTTGACAATTTTCCGCATAACCTCGCTGTCATCAACGTACAGCACTTTTTTCATTTTGCCTTCCTCACGCTGTAACCATTTAATCTACATACTGAAGAATTTTACAGCATAGGCAATTTTCCTATGCATTGCACTTTTTGTTCTTCTCTGGAAAGGTTCTGCGCCCTGTTTATGAGCACATGAGTACGGATTAACTATGGAAAAACATCTGACAAGCTGAAGCCCCGATTCTAGTCCGGGTTGCATCAACCAGTTTTCTTTCTTTTTCCTTTACTCCTGGCTTTTGACTTCGTCTTATCTTTTGCTTTCGTACGAGGTTTTCTGGGTTTATCAGATCTGCTTTTTCGTTGAGGGGCTTGCTTATCACCCGCTTCTTTTACGCGTGTAATATTCAATTTCTGACCCGCAACCCAGGTCTTTTTTAGATCGGTAAAGACTTCTTTAGGCATACCTTCAGGAAGATCAATAAGGCTGTAGTCATCATGAATATCAATGCGGCCCATATTCTTGCTATCCAGGCCAGCCTCGTTTGCGATTGCGCCAACAATATTCCCCGGCTGCACATCATGGTCATGCCCGACTTCTATACGGTAGGTTTCCATACCCTCTTCTGCTCTTCTTTGTTTGCCTTTGTCTCTGGGCGGTCTCCTGCCTTCTTTAAAATCTTCTTTGCCTCTTGACCTGTCTCGACCCCTTGGTTCATTCCTGCCTCTATCATCCCGTGATTTGCGTTCTCTTCTGCTGGCGGGTATCGGCCTCAACAGTAAAGGCTCTTTTCCCTGAACCAGTTTTGCCAGGGCTGCAGCGATCTCTGTTGCCGGAATATTATGTTCCTGCTGATATTCCTCGATCAGGTTTTGATAGAAATCCAGGCCTTCTCTGGCGATGGCATCAGTGATGTTTTGTTTAAAACGAGCAACACGTTTATCGTTGATCATATCGGTTGATGGTAATTCCATCATTGCAATTTTTTGTCTGGTGGCCTTTTCTATACGATGTAACCAGTGCTTTTCTCTGGGTGTCACAAATAAAATTGCTTCGCCGGTTCTTCCTGCGCGACCGGTGCGCCCTATTCTATGTATATAGGCCTCAGTTTCATTTGGCACATCATAATTAATTACATGACTAATACGTTCAACATCCAGGCCACGCGCAGCCACATCGGTGGCAATCAATATATCCAGCTTGCCAGATTTCAATTGTGTAATGGTTCGCTCGCGTTGCTTCTGTTGCAGATCACCATTCAGGGCAGCGGCTGAATAACCACGCGCCTGTAATTTCTCTGCCAATTCTACGGTACTGATTCGAGTACGCACAAAGATGATGACGCCATCTGTAGTCTCGGCTTCCATGATTCTTGTCAGGGCGTCGAGTTTATGCGCGCCACTAACCAGCCAGTAGCGTTGATTGATGGTATCAACGGTGGCAGTTTTATTTTTTATCGTGACCTGTTCAGGATCTTGTAGATGCTTTTTAGCAATCTTGCGAATCTCATTTGGCATGGTTGCCGAGAACAAGGCGATCTGACGACTATCCGGTGATTGCTCCAGCACCCATTCAACATCATCAATAAAACCCATACGCAACATTTCATCGGCTTCATCAAGAACTAAACACTCCAACTCATCCAGTTTTAGAGTGCCGCGCCGCATATGATCCATGACACGGCCAGGTGTACCGACAACAACATGCACGCCCCGTTTTAACGGTCTTAATTGTGTGCCGTATTCCTGACCACCGTATATGGGTAAGACATGAAAACCCTTGATGTGTTTTGCATAGGTTTGAAATGCTTCTGCAACCTGAATCGCCAGTTCTCTTGTCGGTGTAAGCACCAATACTTGTGGTATTTTCTTTTTCAGGTCGATACGTGACAGTAGAGGCAATGCAAATGCCGCTGTTTTTCCGGTTCCGGTTTGCGCCTGGCCTACCAGATCTTTGCCGGCCAATACCAGAGGAATGGTCTTCGCCTGTATGGGCGACGGGCTCTCATAACCGACATCTTTGAGTGCCTTCATTACAGGCACGCTTAGATTCATATCATCAAAACTTGTGGGGGTTACTTCATCGGTCATCAGGGTTGTCTACCTTATATCAGCCGCCGGGGTTTATCGGGTTCAGCTGTGGAAATGGGCGCGTATTGTATACCCAAACTACCCGAAAATGTAGGTTACTTGCCCCTTGCCGGCAGGATCTACGGCAAATATCTAATGGACTAGATGTCTCTGACTCTTAAAGGAATCTCAGCTCTGGCAACCTGTGTGGTCTCTGTCAGCCTGACATAATTGTGGTACAGAGATCGAATTTCACGAACATATACTACTGCTTGTCCACAATGACATAAACGCCTGACCTCACCTTCTTCAGTATAAGGTCTGGACAGTGCCAACATGGCTTTCTCAACATTACCAAACCAACGATCTCTATCCAGCCCCATTTTTTCGGCCAGTGCGCGTGCATTTTTTACCCTGGTAAATCCAGCGTTATATGAGGCCAGGGTAAACCATGTTTTATCTTCAAGCGGCAGTTCCTGCTCAAATTGATCGCGTAGGATCTTCATATATTTTACACCGGCAGATATATTACTTTTCGGATCATATATATCTTCTAATCCAAGTTCATTGGCCGTGGCTGGCATGATCTGCATCAGACCTTCCGCACCTGCATAGGAAACGGCCTCAGGATCAAAATGACTTTCCTGATACATTTGTGCAGCGATTAAACGCCAATCGAAACTATGCCGCTCAGCATTGACCTTGAGCAGTTCATCATAGGGAGAAAGCTTGTCCACAAGCGCAACCAGTTTTGACTCAGCTTTTATATTTTTTGGACGCGACAGGTACTTACTGTAAAGCGCATTGTAAGTGTCACGACGATACTCCTTTTCTATATAGTCATTCACTGCACGCAAAAGTTTGTGATCGCTTACTCTCACTGCCCATGACTGTGCGACTGGCTCACTGAGTGCAAACAGTGCTTTTAAACCATATTGACGGGTTAATTCTGCCTTGACCTGATGACTGCCTAATATGGTTAAATCATGCATCGCATGTGACACGCGATACAGGGTTTCTTCTGTGTTGACACCTTCGTCAGTATCAACAATTTCAAAGTTGATGCCACGCCGTTGTATCCCTTGCAGAAAATCTCTATAAGGACTTTCAGGCGCCAGGGCTATTCTTCTACCCTCAAGATCTCTAATATCGACAAGACTGTTTTCCGTATCGCGGCCAATGATGACGGGTGCTGAATAATCATAGGCAGATGTCATCTTGATGTTTTCATCAGCCAAACTATTTTCAGGTAATGACGCTGCAATAATATCGCCTTCACCACTGAGCAATAACTCACGCATCTGTTCATGCGAATTGGCCAGGACAACGTCAACGCTCAGTCGTTTTGATTCTGCAAATCTTTTGATAAAACCATATTCAAAACCATGCATCTTGCCATTGTTAAAAAAGTAATTGCCTGGACTCTGGTAGGTGATCACTCTCAGAACCTTACGTTCCTGGATCTTTGGCAAATCTTCCAGTCGCACATCTGCAATGATCATCGACAAATGATTTTTATTTAAATATTCATCCAGACGGGTTTGTAGTGTTTCTGCATCCACGCGTACTGCCCATGCACGCGATTCAGCTTTTGAAAAATCAAACGCAACATTCACTTCCGGGTGTTTCGGCAGGTAGGCCTGAAGAGAATCACTTTCTACAATCGTCACGTCATATTCACCGGAAGCAACGCGTAGCATAATTTCTTCCAGTGTTGCAGCTTCGGGAATCGCAACCAGATCCATTGCTGGATGCTCAGGAAGATATTTTTCCAGAATGGTCCATGAAGGAGACGATTGCTTCAGTGCAATCTGTCGAACCAGTAAATCTTCCAGTCGGGTAATTTGTGTCGTGTCGGTCCGCACCACAACCTGTTGCGTTGTTGTCCCCCAGGTATAGGTAAACCTGATTTGTCCTGACAGACCTGAAGCAAGTGACTCACCCTGACCGATAATAATATCCCCACGGCCTTCGATCAGTGAGGACATCAGCTGCCAGTTTTCCTCGACGGCAATCCATTCGGTTCTGAGTTGATTCTCAAGGGCAAACTGTTCAACCAGATCATGTTCTTTCTGAGCTATTGTCGGCTGTTGATCATTTAGGCCCTGATAAAGCACCCGCAAAGAACCTTTCTTTGTCAGCTCAATTTCAGATGTATTTTGAAGTTCGGTGGCAAAACTGGAGGAAAGTGGGGCAATGACCAGTACTAAACTGATAGCTGTTGATAAAAAGATTTGGGTCAACGACAGTACCTTTAACGATTCTGCCTTTGCTAAATCAAACATTCGTCTGATACATCCTCACTTATCGGTTATGCAGCTACCCGAGTGGTCGCTACTATACGCTCTATTTATTGACTCTTCTATATCTTGTGGTTGCCAATCTTTAAACCGCTATATCTAGATTGTGCAGCGCACCAAGGTGTGAACTCTATCACAGCTATTGTTGCGTCGCAATATAATGAAGAGAAACAGATTGTTTCAGATTGGGATGTTCGTGAAAGGTTCCGAAGCCGAAAGAATAAAACTAAAGAAGGCTTGCTTAAGTATTCATGTAATCAACTATAAATCATAGTAACTGCTTACTTATGTTTGTAACTCTGTCGTATATTATTCAGGCGTTCTGGTGTTCCGATATCCTGCCATCGACCCTGATAGTGGCTGCCCATTACCTGTCCTTGTGAACTTGCCTGCCGCAATATTGGAGTCAACGGCACACTGCCTGAAGTGCAATCTTTAAAAAACTCAGGTTTGAAGACGCTGATGCCACTAAAAGTCAGCATAAGTTCACCTTGATTAAGCACCTTTCCATCACTGAGGGCAAAATCTCCATTTGGGTTATGTTCAGGATTGTCCACCAGGATAATGTGTGCCAGGTTATTTGCCGAGTCATCAGCTTGTCCATCACCCTCACGCAGGAGACTCTGAAAAGGAAAGTCTGTCCAGATATCCGCATTCACCGTAACAAAAGGTTTATCTCCCAACAGTGGCAACGCCTTAACAATCCCCCCGGCAGTTTCCAGGGGGTGATCGCCTTCTGCTGAATATCTGATGCTTGCGCCCAGGGATTTTCCATCATTTAAGTGAGTCTCTATTTGTTCACCAAAAAGCGCATGATTAATAACAATATCTACAATCCCTGCCTGCACAAGATTTTCAACATGATATTGGATAAGCGGTTTGCCACTGACCTCTAACATTGATTTGGGCATTTTATCAGTCAGTGGTCGCATACGTTCACCGCGACCCGCTGCCAGGATCATGGCACGCATGATTTGTTTACCTCTTCAATTGAAGTCATCACCTGGTCTTGAATCAATTCGACGAGGTCCTGCAATTCCGGATACTGATCATGGAGATCGACAATGTAAGAAAGCGTTCTGGGAATATCTGCCAGATAGCCTGTTTTGCCATCACGATGATAAAGACGCGCAAAGATGCCGCTGGCCTTGAGATATCGCTGTACACCCATGAGGTCAAACCAGCGCATAAACTGTGTCGCGTCTATATCCGGATATTCCTTTGTAATCTCCGCAAAAAAATTATTCGCCCAGTCCCGAACCTGCTGAGCTGGCCATTTGACATAACAATCTTTCAGCAAGGACACCAGATCATAAGTAAACGGTCCCTCGACAGCATCCTGAAAATCCAGCACTCCGGGGTTTGCACCACCCATGCCATTAATCATTAGATTACGTGAATGATAGTCCCGATGTACAAAGACCCTGGGTTGGGACAGGGCCTCATTTGCCAGAAATTTGAAGACTTCATCAAGCATTGTCTGTGTCTCTACGGTTAAATCCAGACCGATATGTTCCTGCAGCAACCAATGTCTGAACAATTCCATTTCCTGCAAAAGTAACTTGTCATCATAGGCAGGAATATTGTTTGTATCGGTCTGCTGTTGCATCAACACCAGCTCCCGCATAGCCGCCTGATACAAATTATTAACCCCTGGGCCATCAACACTTTCTTCTGTCAGGGCATCGAGATATTGTTTGTCTCCCAGATCACTCAACAACAAAAACCCCTGCTGCAAATCCTTTTCTATTATCCTCGGCACATTAATATTTACTGCAAGCAGACGTTCGGCGATGTCAATAAAGGGAATGCAGTTTTCCTGTTCTGGCGGTGCATCCATGACGATGAATGTTTCATTATTATGTTTCAACCTGAAATAGCGTCGAAAGCTGGCATCACCAGATGCGGGCTCCAGTTGATAGTCATTCGTATTAATGGTTTCACTTAACCAATGATTTAGCTGTTGTAGACGTGTTGTCATAAATGAAGAAGCAAAAGTATCCAATGATCGTTTATCGAAGTTCTTTCCAATTTCTGGCATCATCCCCCGAAATCAAGAATAGAATCAAGAATGAATACAATCTTATATAAATGATACTAAATTATTTAGGAATATTGGCGGGTCTGGCACTTCTGGTATATGGCGCTGATCGCTTCGTTGACGGTGCTGCCAATATTGCTCGCTATCTGGGCATGCCTCCCCTGTTGATTGGCCTGACAATCGTCGGCATGGCCACTTCTGCACCTGAGATCCTGGTCGGGGTGGTAGCAGCACTGGAAGGTAAAACCGAGATCGCAATCGGTAATGCCATTGGCTCTAATATTGCCAATATCGGCCTGGTGCTGGGTTTTACCGTCATGCTCATGCCCGTCACCATCGCCTCACAAACGCTGAAGCGTGAATTTTTCATTATGGGTCTGGCCATCTTCCTGGCCGTTGCTTTGATGTGGGATCGAAACCTGAGTCATCTCGATGCAGTGTTCCTGCTAATCGGACTTGTAGCAGCAATACTGTCTGTCATCGTCCTCTCTAAAAAATCAGCAAAAACCGATCCTCTACTGAGTGAATTCGAAAGTGAACTGTCAGAAAAATCGCCAGAGAAATCAAAACTCGGTAAGTCCATATTCCTGTTTTTCCTGGGTCTGGGCCTGTTATTAGGTGGCGCATATTTACTGGTAGAGTGCGCCATCCTTGTTGCTAAACATTTTGGCCTGAGTGATCTGGTCATTGGCCTGACAATTATTGCTATTGGCACCAGCTTACCTGAGCTGGCTGCGTCCATCACTGCGGTTAAAAAGGGTGAGGCCGACATCGCCATTGGCAATGTGATTGGTTCAAACATGTTTAACATGCTCGCGGTCATCGGTATCCCCGGCATGATCCACGCCACAGATTTTGACAGTATCGTCTTGTTCCGCGATTTCCCGGTTATGATTGGAATGACCCTGCTCATGGGATATATGGTTTTTATCCGTGGCGCCGGTAAATTTGATCGGGCTGAAGGCAGTGTATTGCTTCTTGGTTTTATCGCTTACCAATATTGGCTGTTTAGCGGTTAGAATGAAGCCATGAACAAGAAACATACAAAACAGGAACACGAAAAATTACTGACGCTCGGACGTGCTGTCATCGCCACCGAGACCGAGGCACTGGAAAAACTCAATGAGCGCATCGATGAGAATTTTGTCCAGGCCTGTCTGTACATGCTCGACTGCAAGGGCAGGGTGGTTGTCCTCGGTATGGGCAAGTCCGGTCACATCGGTAATAAAATTGCAGCAACGCTGGCCAGCACCGGAACCCCCGCTTTTTTTGTCCATCCAGGTGAAGCAAGTCACGGTGATCTCGGTATGATCAAGGATGATGATGTTGTAATAGCATTATCTAATTCCGGTGAGACCGATGAAATAATGACTTTATTGCCCGTCATTAAGCGCCTTGGCGTACCACTGATATCAATGACAGGAAACAAGGACTCCTCACTGGCAAAAACCGCTTCAGTCAATATTGATGTCAGCGTGGAACAGGAAGCATGTCCTCTGGGACTGGCGCCGACGGCCAGTACCACAGCAGCTCTTGCCATGGGCGATGCCCTGGCGATTGCCCTGCTCGAAGCCCGCGGTTTTGGTGCGGAAGATTTCGCTATTGCACACCCCGGAGGTATGTTGGGTCGGCGTTTGTTATTACATGTGAGTGACATCATGCATACTGGCAAGGAATTACCCGCGGTCCTGGAAACCACCTTACTTAGCGAGGCCCTGCTGATCATGACGCAGATGGGTCTTGGCTCAACCGCTATTGTGGACAGGGAGAATTTTGTACTTGGTATATTTACTGATGGAGATCTCAGGCGAGCTCTGGATAATGATATTGATATCCACAAAGCAAGTATTAATGAAGTAATGACACGTAATTGTAAATCCATTAGCAAGGATTGCCTGGCTGCAGAAGCACTGGCCATTATGGAAGATTCCCGCATCAACGCATTGCCTGTCACCGACAAGGAAAATAAATTGATTGGTTTATTAAATATGCATGATCTGCTGAGAGCAAGGGTCGTTTAAATATGTTTAAAGCACTGGATAAAGAAATTCTGAACAGGGCCGAACAAATAGAATTGGCCATCTTCGATGTCGATGGTGTACTCACCAATGGTGGGCTGATTCTGGGTGAAAACGGCAACGAATATAAAGCCTTTCACTCTCGTGATGGACTGGGTCTGGTCATGCTGCGTGATTCCGGTTGCCAGATTGCTGTTATCTCCGGGCGCACATCAAACATCGTTTCTGAGCGCATGGCTGCGCTCGGAATTGAGTTTGTCTATCAGGGTCAAAACGATAAAGGTAAGGCGCTCGAAGACTTGCTCGACAAATTAAATATAGATGCACAGGCAACGGCCTATGTCGGTGATGACTTTATTGATTTACCTGCAATGCGTCGTGTTGGCCTCTCGATAGCAGTTGCTGACGCACATCCTCTGGTCATCGAACATGCGCACTGGATCACCAAAGGAAAGGGCGGACATGGCGCAGCCAGAGAAGTTTGTGAATTAATTATGCACGCGAGAGGAACGCTTGATTCGCAGATCCAACAATTTCTTGATGACTGAAACCAGTTACGCAAACTTTCGTGTTTCCAGTATGCCTGCTTAGTCCATGATATCGTTGCGTTGGAAAATAGTCATTATATTAAGCTTGCTTGCCATTGGCAGCGCCTGGCTACTGAACCGTTTATCTGAAACCGAGTCTACTGAAATATCTGTATTAAGGCATGATCCTGATAATTACATGTATGAGCTGACAACATTGACCATGAACCAGGATGGTTCAAAAAAAAATAAACTTTATGCAGACTACATGGCGCATTATCCAGATGACAATACAATAGAGCTCATCAACCCGAAGCTGGAAATATTTCGAGTGGAAGAACCGCCAACCACAATTACTGCGGAGAAAGGTTGGGTTACCGAAGATAATGAGGTTATCCTGCTAAGTGGAAAGACAAGATTAATACAGTTAGATAATAATGGTGTTAGACAACTCGAGATTATTACCAGCGATGTCCGCGTCCTCCTGGATCAGGAGTATGCAGAAACGGACAAGCCGGCAACAATCTTTGGGAAAAAAATTACGATAAAATCAACCGGCATGAACGCCTACCTGGGCGAAAACAGACTAGAGCTACTTAACAATGTATACACAAAAATTCTACCCTGATAATTCTACCCTTTTACGCAGCATAATTTTTATCTGTGCGGGTCTCTTCTTTACTGTCAGTGCCTGGGCCTTATCAACAGACAAGGACCAACCAATAGAAATAGAAGCAAACAGTGCTGATCTTGACGATGAAAAAGGTGTAACCATCTATCGTGGTAACGTCATATTAACCCAGGGTAGTGTACGTATGACTGGCGATACCATGACTGTTTATTTCAAGGGCGATGAACTGGACACCCTGATCATGGAAGGTAGGCCGGCTCGATATAAACAACTTCCAGATGGCAGCAAAACCTATGATGAGGCAGAGGCGCTGAGGATGGAATATTACGAACTTAAAAATATGATCATTCTTATCGACAAGGCCTCATTCAAACAGGAAGGCCTGAGCTTCAGTGGTAACAGAATTGAATATGACACAGAGAACAGCAGGGTCAAGGCCAAGGGCAGCGTCAAACAACAAACTGGCTCGAGTTCTTCCGGCTCAAGTGGTGAACGCGTTAAAATGATTCTCAAACCCAGAAAGAAGAAATAATAATAATTCATGAGTGTTCTATCGGTCAGGCACCTCAGCAAATCATATCGCTCCCGACAGGTTGTTAAAGATGTAAGTCTGACTGTTAATGGCGGGGAGATTGTCGGCTTGCTGGGTCCCAATGGTGCAGGCAAGACTACCAGCTTTCACATGATCGTTGGCCTGATCCAGTCCGACGCTGGCACTATCCAGATCAACAAACGTGAGATCAGTGACTTGCCCATGGATCAGCGTTCACATCTGGGTCTTGGCTACCTGCCGCAGGAAGCCTCTATCTTTCGCAAGTTGACCGTTGAAGAAAACATCATGGCAATTTTGGAAACCCGACCGAACCTCACTGAGAAAAAAGCCAAACAGCGGCTTGAAAACCTGTTGCGAGAATTTCATATCACGCACCTGCGTGATCACATTGGCACAAGCCTCTCTGGTGGTGAGCGCCGACGGGTGGAGATTGCCCGATCACTGGCCACTGAGCCACATTTCCTCTTGCTTGATGAGCCCTTTGCCGGCATTGATCCTATCTCCGTCAGTGATATTCAAAGAATCACCCGCTACCTCAGTCAACACGGTATCGGCATCCTGATCACCGACCACAGTGTCCGAGAGACATTATCCAGCTGTGATCGGGCCTATATCGTCAATGATGGCCACATTATTGCCGAAGGAACCCCGGACGAAATACTCAAGAACGAGCAAGTCAGAGACGTTTATCTGGGTGAAGATTTTACTTTGTAGCGCGCCCTGATCTTCGCTCTACTCAATAATTGCTGCAATATTTGTTCCAATTTTCCTGCAATGCATTTTTTTAGGTTAAACTTGGGGCATGAAAGCCTCGCTTCAACTAAAAATTGGTCAAAGCCTGACCATGACACCACAGTTGCAACAGGCAATTCGCCTGTTGCAACTATCTAGCATGGAACTACAGGTCGAGATACAGGAAGCCCTGGAATCCAACATGATGCTGGAAACAGCGGAAGAGGCTTCCGCAGAAAATAATGATATCGAAAAACCGGATGGAAATAACCTCGAAGAAAGTAGCCCGGGTGAAAATCAACCAGACACAGCACAGGAAACTGCTTCTTCGGTAGAACTTGAGAATATTCCAGATGAACTGGCTGTTGATAGTGTCTGGGAAGATACCTATGAAAGCAGTATCAACGAGCCCAGTACCAATACCTCCCAAAATTATGATAGCTCCCAGTTTAGTTTCGAAAATCAAAATACTCATGACGAAACTCTGGGAGAACACCTGCTCTGGCAATTAAACCTTACGCCCATAAGTGATACTGACCAGGCTATTGCCACCACCATCATCGATGCGCTGGATGACGATGGCTATTTAATACCTGATCTGACAGAGTTACATTCCTCATTAAACAGGGAAATCGATGGCGAAAACACGGCAGATGAAGAGTCGGAAATTGGACTGGATGAAATAGAAGCTGTGTTACACATGATTCAGGCCATGGAGCCAACCGGCATTGCCGCCAGGGACTTACAGGAGTGCCTGTTGCTACAACTGCGCCAGTATGACAATGACACTCCGATGTTGACATTGGCTGTAGAACTCGTTTCAAAATACCTTGATTTACTCGCCAGCAGAGACTTTAATCAGCTTATGAGACGACTCAAGCTGGATCAGGAAGAGCTACAGGATGTTATTGCCTTAATCCAGTCGATGAATCCACGTCCGGGTGGACAAATACACGAGGCGCGCACAGAATATATTGTCCCTGATGTTTATGTTAGAAAGGTCAAGGGGCGCTGGAGGGTTGAGCTCAATTCAGAATTAATGCCGCACTTAAGGGTCAATACCAGCTATGCCAGTATGATACGCAGAGCAGATAACAGTGAAGACAATGTATCCCTGAAATCTCACTTACAAGAAGCCAGGTGGTTTATCAAAAGCCTGCAAAGCAGGAGCGAAACCCTGTTACGTGTCGCAACATGTATCGTCGAACGGCAACGCGCCTTCCTTGAATATGGAGAAGAGGCCATGAAGCCAATGGTTTTACATGATGTGTCCGAGGCGCTGGGCATGCACGAATCAACCATATCACGGGTAACTACTCGTAAATATATGCACACGCCCAGAGGCATATTTGAACTCAAATATTTTTTCTCAAGCCACTTGAGCACAAGTCATGGTGGCGTGGCATCTTCGACAGCGATCCGTGCACTCATTAAAAAACTAGTCGCTGCTGAAACACCCCCAAAACCATTAAGTGATAGTAAAATTTCAGCATTGTTATCAGAACAGGGGATAAATGTTGCCCGCAGGACTGTGGCAAAATACAGAGAGGCTATGGCAATTCCGCCTTCAAATGAAAGAAAACGACTTGCCTGATATCAAGTATTAGATATTACAATAATAACGATTACTACAAACCGCAGGAGTTAAATATGCAAATCAACATTACCGGTCATCATGTCGATATAACACCCGCTTTACGCGCCTACGTAGAAGAAAAATTTGAACGTCTTGAAAGGCATTTCGATAACATGACAAATGCCCACGTTATCCTTGAGATAGAAAAAGACAGACAAAAGGCAGAGGCCACTATTCACATTAGCAGAGGACAGGTTTACGCAGATTCAGAAGATGAAAATATGTATGCGGCTATCGATAGTCTGACTGACAAGCTTGATCGTCAGATCAAGAAACATAAAGAAAAATTAAAAGATCATCATCGCGGTGAAGGGCTTAAAAACCAGGAAGCTGTCTAGCGCCGTAATCTCAGATATCCAGACAACACAACAAATTCAAGAATTATGCAAATATCAGAAATACTATCTTCTGACAGTGTCCTTTGTGGTCAATCGTGTTCGAGCAAAAAATCGACGCTGGAAGAATTATCAAAACTCCTGGCTGATACAGACCCTTCTATCAGCTATATCGAGGTCTTCGATTGTTTGATAGCCAGAGAAAAGTTAGGCAGCACAGGGCTTGGTAAAGGAGTTGCCATCCCGCATGGCAGATTTAAAGGCGGCAAAAAAACTATTGCTGCCTTTATCCAGTTACAACATGGGATTAATTATGACGCTATAGATGATGCCCCCGTTGATATTTTATTTGCACTGCTTGTACCTGAAGATTCTACCGATGAGCATTTAAAAATACTGTCTCACCTGGCTGAATTGTTTAGCAACAACGAAACACTTGAGCAACTAAGATCGGAATCAAGCATCGATAGAATTTACAAAATACTCACGGGATAATCGCAATGCCAGAGATGACCAGTCAAATTACAGTAAAAGAACTCTTTGACAGTCACTCTGAAAAATATGGCCTGCAATGGATAGCAGGGCAACAGGGTGGTACGAATATCATCCTTTCTGAAGAGTCAAAAGATAACCAGGCAGCTGCTACCAAAGGCAAGAAAAGGAAGAAAAATACCACCACTGGAAAGACAGCAGAAAGTGGCTCCCTGGTTGGCTACCTTAATCTGATCCATCCTCACCAGATCCAGATACTTGGCAGCACTGAACTAAAATATTTTGAAGGCCTGAGAAGTATCTCCAAACAGGATGCCATTCGCCAGTTATTTGCGCCAGGCCCGGCATGCATCATTGTTTCCAACGACAAGGCCGTGCCTACCTTTCTGAAGAGAAAATGTAACGAACACGGTGTTCCTCTTTTCAGTTCACCACTGACAAGTAATAAACTTTCTGATTCCCTGCATTACTATCTGAATAATCTGTTCGCCGATGTTTTAACCTTGCACGGCGTTTATATGGAAGTTCACGCCATCGGCGTCCTCTTAACCGGGCCTAGTGGGGTTGGCAAAAGCGAGCTGGCCCTGGAATTGATCACTCGGGGCCATCGCCTGGTCGCTGACGATGCGCCGCAGTTTTCCCGCATTGCACCGGACATCGTTAATGGCACTTGCCCGGCTGCACTGCAGGATTTTCTTGAAGTGAGGGGCCTTGGCATTATTAATGTTCGTGAACTGTTTGGTGACAGTGCTATCAAGGCTAACAAATATCTGAGACTCATCATTCGCCTGGAACCTTTAAGTAAGGAAAGTATTAAGCAGATCGATAGACTGGAAGGTAGCTACACCACACAGAACATTCTCGATCTGGAGATACCGGAAATTACCTTGCCCGTCGCGCCAGGCAGAAACCTTGCCGTTTTGCTGGAATGTGCTGCAAGAAACCACATGTTACGAATGAGTGGCTATAACGCTTCTGAAGAACTCATGGAGAGACAAACAGCCCTGATACGAGAGAAAAAATAGTGGCGAAGAGCAAGCAACGACTGATTGTGATAAGTGGCCTTTCCGGCGCAGGGAAAACTGTTGCCTTACATACCCTTGAAGACTCAGGTTTTTATTGCATTGATAATCTACCGATTGGCCTCCTCAATGAGTTTGGACATCAATTAACAGACCTGGAAACCATCCCCGCAGAAGAAATCGCCATCGGTATAGATGCCAGAAACCCTGAACACCTGATCGCCAGGTTGCCCGAATCAATAGAGTTGCTTAAACAAAAAAATCTGTCCGTTGAGCTGGTTTATATTGAAGCGAGCAATGACATTTTAACAAAAAGGTACAGCGAAACACGGCGCAAACATCCTCTTTCTTCTGATGCTGTTTCGCTGACGGATGCAATCAAAAAAGAACGCGGCATCATGGAGCGATTTTCCGAAAGTGCAGACTTACGCATCGATACCAGCCTGTTATCGATGTATGGTTTACGCGATCTTGTTCGAGAACAAATCGTCAAACATCCAACAAAGGCCCTGTCTATGCAGTTTGTTTCCTTCGGCTATAAACATGGCGTTCCCCATGATGCTGATTTTGTTTTTGACACACGCTGTTTACCAAACCCTTACTGGGAAAAAGATCTGCGCTTATTTACTGGCAAAGACAGGACCGTGATCGAATTTCTGGAAACCCAGGATCTGGCAAAAGATCTGTATACACAACTAAAGGATTTTGTTTCTTACTGGACACCACATTTCGAAGCCAGCAACCGAAGTTACCTTTGCTTTGCGATTGGCTGTACCGGTGGACAACACAGGTCTGTTTATCTGGCAGAAAAACTCGCTGATCACTTTCGGCAACAGAATAAACACGTCATTATTAACCACAGAGATATATAACAGGAAAAAAGTTTTATGAGTGTTGGTGTTTTAATTATAAGTCATGATGGTATCGGCCCCGCAATACTAGGCACTGCCACATTGATGCTGAATGATTGTCCTTTGCAAACGAAACTATTAACTACCTCTCGTGATTGCGATCCGGATCAGATCACTGAAGAGGCTATAGAACAAATAGGAATACTGGATACCGGAGAGGGTGTCCTGGTATTAACAGATCTGTACGGGTCGACACCTAGCAATATTGCCCGGAAACTTACCTTGCAACGACATGTGCACGTTGTTTCCGGCTTGAATCTTTCTATGCTGATTCGGGTATTTAATTATCCCCACCTCACACTGGAGGAGCTTTCAGGAAAGGCTGTTTCTGGAGGTCAAGATGGCATCTCGAAGATAGTGCCAGATAAATAATTATGGCAAGTAGAACCACTACCATCATCAACAAACTCGGACTGCATGCACGTGCAGCAGCTAAATTCGTCCAGACTGCCTCAGGCTTTGGCTGCGAAATAAACCTTAAACATGGTAGGCGGGAAGTCAGCGGGAAAAGTATTATGGGTGTAATGATGCTGGCTGTCGGCAAAGGCACAGAAATCGAAATCATTGCTCACGGCAGTGATGAAAAACAGGCGCTGGATGCCCTGGAAACCCTGGTGCTGGATCGTTTTGGAGAAGATGAATGACGATTGCTTTACATGGCATGGGGGTATCGAGAGGCATAGCCATCGGCAAAGCCCATGTCGTAAAAAGAGATCAGCTTGATATTCGTGAATATAGTATCAAGAAAAACCGGCTTGATGATGAGGTAAAACGTTTCGAAGATGCCCTGACAAATGCCCGACAACAACTGCGGGCAATTCGTGAACACATTCCTGAATCTACCAGCGCGGACATCGAAGCTTTCATCGACACACACTTACTGATGCTGGACGACGCTGCCCTGACCAAAGAACCGATGCGCCTGATAAAAGAGCTCTCCTGTAATGCTGAGTGGGCACTAAAGCTTCAGCGAGATGCCCTGGTTGCCGTATTTGATGAAATGGACGATGCCTATCTACGCACACGCAAGGATGATGTGGATTATGTGGTTAATCGTATTCAGCGTTTATTACTAAACCAGACACCGCTAATACATGAAAAAGCCGATCAGCGATTAACGGGTTATATTATCATGGCCAATGATTTAACCCCTGCCGATACGGTGTTGATGCAACACAATGGCATCGCCGCCTTTGCCACCGAGTTCGGCGGGCCGACGTCACATACTGCTATTCTGGCTCGTAGTCTCGGTATCCCGGCAATCGTTGGTCTGCAAAACGCCTTACGTTACATCAAGGATGATGAAGAGATTATTCTTGATGGGTCTCGCGGAATTATCCTGGTCGATCCAGAGCGACATGAGTTGTTGCACTATCAACATTTGCAGAAAGAAGAAAAACGCTACTTCAGCAAACTTGGCAAACTCAAAAACAAACCCGCCATTACGCTTGACGAAGTATCCATTGCCCTGGATGCAAATATTGAACTGCCCAAAGATTTCGAAACCGTTGTTGAGGTTGGTGCCGCGGGTGTGGGTCTTTACCGTACTGAGTTTCTTTATATGAATCGGGAGACGCCTCCCGATGAAGAAGAACATTATGCCACCTACAAAGGAGTCATTGATGTCCTCAAAGGACTGCCCTTGACCATTCGCACCCTGGATCTGGGTGCCGATAAACAGGTTGATGGCGGCAGGCAAAGTGGTCCGGTCACCACAAATCCTGCGCTAGGCTTACGTGCTATCAGATTATGCCTGAAAGAGCCCGCTTTGTTCCGCCCGCAACTACGCGCCATTATCCGTGCCTCAGTGCATGGGCCGGTTCGTATACTGATACCTATGCTCTCCAATGTGCACGAAATGCAACAAGTCTTGCAAATGGTTGATGACATCAAAAAGGAACTTGATGAACAAAATATTCCTTATGATCATGAATTGCAGATTGGCGGCATGATAGAAGTTCCTGCGGCAGCAGTCTGTGCCGACATCTTTGCCAAATACCTGGATTTTTTGTCTATCGGCACCAATGATCTTATTCAGTACACCATGGCCATCGACCGCGTAAACGACGAGGTCAACTATTTATACGATCCATTGAATCCTGCTGTTTTGAGATTGGTTCATACCACCATCAAGGCCGGCAAAAAAGAAAATATTCCGGTTGCGATGTGCGGGGAAATGGCTGGCGAAACAAAGTACACGCGCCTGTTACTGGGGCTTGGCCTGCGCGAATTCAGTATCCACCCGGCAACCTTGCTTGAGGTTAAACAAATCATTATTGACAGCAATGTCAGCGAGCTTCAAACGCTGGCAAACAAGGCATTAAAGGCAAGCAACGGCATAGACGTCGCAAATATTATGCGTGAAACCACCGACTAACAACAGAACAAATACCTTAGTATCTCCCCTGAAAAATCTATTAACATCAAGCTAATAAATTAGCTACCTAGATTCCACTGCCTATTCTTTTTTCTGACTGTTACACTTGCGCCATATCATCAGGGCATTAATCATGAATGATCTGACACAACCAGGCGTAACTCAGGATACCCTTACACAGCTGCACGAGAAGCTTGCAAGCAAGTCGCTCGATCGTGTCCGTGATTTATTGTCAGAGATGCACCCTTCAGAGGTCGCAGATTTTCTGGAGAGCCTGCCAGGGAAATCCCGTGAAACAATCTGGAACCTTCTTGAACTGGATAAGGAGGGTGACGTACTTGCCCACCTTCAGGATGCCGTCCGTAGTGAACTCCTCGAGCAAATGCATCCCCATGAAGTTGCTGCAGCAACCAGAGATCTGGAGACAGATGATGTCGCTGACATCATTCAGGATCTGCCCGAGAATGTTCAGGACAGTGTGTTGTTATCCATGGATGAACAAAACAGATTACGGCTGGCTTCGGTTCTATCATATCCAGAAGATACTGCCGGCGGCTTGATGAACACGGATGTTATTCCCATTCGTGCCGATGTGACGCTGGATGTAGTTGTGCGCTACCTCAGGCGCGTAGAAAATATCCCTGAGAAAACAGATAACCTGATGGTGGTCGATAGAGAAAACCTGTACCTGGGAACCCTTTCTATGATTGATATTTTAATCCGCGATCCTGAAGAATTTGTCGGCGATATTATGAAAGGGGAAACAGGTATCTCTGCTGATCTTTCTGACAAGGAGGTTGCCAAAATATTCGAACAACGTGACTGGATATCTGCCGCGGTCATTGACGAACAAGGTGTGCTGCTGGGACGTATCACCGTGGATGATGTTGTTGATGTAATTCAGGAAGATGCTGAACAAACCGTCAGGAGCATGGCCGGTCTGGGTGATGATGATATGTTTGCGCCAATATTCACCAGCACCAAGCGTCGGGCCGTGTGGCTGGGCATCAATCTGGCAACTGCATTTCTTGGTGCCTGGGTCATTGGTCGTTTCGAAGACACCATACAACAACTGGTCGCGCTTGCCGTGCTCATGCCTATAGTTGCCGGTATGGGTGGTGTCGCCGGAAGCCAGACCCTAACGATAGCCATTCGTGGTATTGCACTGGGTCAACTAGGTAAAAGTAACGCCCGCGCCTTGATGTTAAAGGAGACCGCCGTTGGTCTGTTAAATGGCCTGATGTGGGCCTGTGTAGTTTCTGTCATTGTTATCTTCTGGTTTGGTAATGTTTCGCTTGGATTCATTATTGCCCTGGCGATGATTGTGAATTTGCTGGTTGCAGCACTTGCCGGGGCAGTGATTCCTCTGGGGCTGAAACGGTATGGGATAGATCCGGCGATAGCCGGGAGTGTTTTGCTGACGACGGTGACTGATGTGGTTGGGTTTATGACTTTTCTTGGCTTGGCGTCTATATTTTTGGTCTCATAAAAAAGTATACGTTATTCCCGCGTAATTTTCGTCATACCGGCCTTGAGCCGGTATCCAGTCAATATAACCTTCTTTATTCTTTATCAAGCTTTGATTCCGCCCTTTAGCGGCGCGATACTTTTCTTTAGTCTGGACAAAGAAAAGTTCCTCGCTGCAGAAAGCGAAACCAATGCTAAAATACAGTTCCTGTTTCAAATCAGCCATAAAAGACACAATATGAATAGTCAGGAAATAGAAACTGGATTGAGAAAAATCCAGGTGCGATATGAGAACATGAAGTTTGCTGCCTTAATTGCAGTGATGTTGGCTATTATTGGAACTGCTTTTCTTCGTATCGTTCCGTTACTCGGTATTGCGATCGAGTTCTTTGCTTTTTTGATGGCTTACTATTTTTGGTTACGTTATTTTTCAAGCCCTTGTCCGGAGTGCGGCGACAGGTTCACTGGTCTCTGGGGAAAATCCTTATTTGGACTTGCGCGCCCTGCAAAATGTCAGAACTGTGGGCTTCCTGCTGGTGATTGGCCCCAGGAAATTAAGAAGCTGGAGAAGCTGGATAAGGAGGAATAATTGTGGGTAGACCACGTTTTTTGAATATTCGGTTCACCGTAATTTAATCGAAGGGGTTTTCTCTCCCCTTATATCGTGCTGAGCAGGTGAATGTCGCGAGTACACGGATGCACAAGAGCGACCTTGGACACCTCATTTTTTGGACAAGCAAAAAAAGTTTTATACATGAATGTACTTATGCTGCGTATCGCATGGATGCGAAAGAGCAGCGCCTCGCCGTACAGGGCGAAACCAAGACTATGATGAAGGTAAGGTCTTATAGATAAACAAAGTTCGCCTTTCAGGCGATATATTCTTTACTGGATACTGGCATGCGCCAGTATGACGATAAAAGTACTGGTATTCCCACCTGCGCGGGAATGACAAATTTTAGCGGAAGAAATACTACCAGCTAAACAACACCCACTCTGAAACGCAAATATCATCGTAGATTTTATTAATCTTACAATCCATTTTCCCATCACCATTTTTGTCTATCAGGTAATATGATGGGCCGAATGAGGGAGTGATTTTCACCTTGTACACATTACCATTGACGCTATATTCGGTAATGGTTCCACCGTCTTTGCCGGGTCTAATTTCAATCTCAGGCTCAAGAACTTCGCCGCTTTCAACTGGATCTGGTAGTTCAGGGGGTTCCGGGACAGCTGCATATTCAAATGTTTCTTCTTCGTAACTCTCAGCAAACACGAAAAAAGGTGCTAACAGGGCAGCTGCCAGGCTTAATTTTAATATTTGTAGTTTATTCATCCACCTCTTCCTTTTCCGACAAACCCGTCATGGGCCTTATCAAGTAACTCAAGTGTATCAAAATCAATCTGGAAAACCATACGAATAGCGGGGAAACCAGTAGAAATGTCTATATACCCAAACTACCTGGAAATGTTGCTCCTGAATGGTTGGGCAGATCTCATTTGATCATTCATAATACAGAAAAATTAAATAACCCTCTATTTCAGGAATTTCCACAGTAAGCAATGGACAATAAAAAATTCGTTCTGGTCGACGGTTCATACTATATGTTCCGTGCCTATCATGGCATGCCAGAGTTGAGTAACGGTAAAGGTGAGCCGACTGGTGCGATCTTTGGCGTCATCAATATGCTGCGCAAGCTGATCAATGAGTACCAGCCAGATTATCTCGCCGTGGTCTTTGACGCCAAAGGCAAAACCTTTCGTAGCGATATGTATGCTGAATACAAGGCACACCGACCACCGATGCCGGACGATCTTGTCTGCCAGATTGCACCCATCCACACCATCATTCGCGCCCTGGGTCTGCCCTTATTAATCATTGATGATGTCGAGGCAGATGATGTCATCGGCACACTTGCCACCCAGGCCAGTGCACAGGGATTAAAGACCTATATTTCATCGGGTGACAAGGATCTGGCGCAACTGGTTGATGATCATGTTCGTCTGGTCAACACCATGAATAATACGGTTCTGGACAGAGACGGTGTAATTGAGAAATATGGCGTGGCTCCTTCTTCTATTATTGATTATCTTGCCTTGATGGGGGATAGCTCTGATAACGTCCCCGGCGTCCCCAAGGTAGGTCCGAAGACGGCCGTCAAATGGTTAACCGAGCATGGGTCTCTGCAAAAAGTTGTCGAACATGCCGATGAGATCAAGGGCAAGGTCGGGGAAAGCCTGCGTGCTAACCTGGAGCTGCTTTATTTATCTAAAGAACTGGTCACACTCAAGCTTGATGTTGATCTGGAATTCAAACCCCACGAACTTGTGCAGGCAGAGCCAGACAAAGAGGCGCTCAGAGAAGCCTATTCTCACTGGCAATTTAGAAGCTGGCTTTCTGAACTGGATCAGACAGAAAATAATAACGAGCAAACATCGGTGCCGGCAAACCCGGGGCCCGCCGCAGGAAAGAGTGAAGAAACTGCAGAGGACCCTGTGCCTGTTCAGAAAAAGAAGATGGAGATCAAAACCACTGATAAACAGGAATATGAAACCATACTCACCTCCAGCGACCTGGATCGCTGGCTGAAAAAACTTCAACAGTCTGAACTGTTTGCCTTTGATACTGAAACCACCAGCCTTGATTATATGCAGGCGCAACTGGTTGGGGTTTCATTTTCCGTTGAGGCCGGTGAGGCCGCCTATGTCCCGGTCGCCCATGACTATGAAGGTGCACCAGAACAATTATCTCGTGAGCTGGTGCTGGAAAAACTTTGCCCCTTACTGGAAGATCCCGACCAGCCCAAGCTGGGTCAAAATATTAAATACGACAAGAATATCCTGGCCAATTACGATATTAATCTCACAGGTATCGCGCATGACACCATGTTAGAGTCTTATGTCCTGGACAGCACTGCCAGTCGCCATGATATGGATTCGCTGGCGCTAAACTATTTACAACGCACCACCACACACTACGAAGATGTTGCCGGCAAGGGCAGCAAACAAATTACCTTTAACCAGGTAACTATTGAAGAGGCCGCACCTTATGCGGCGGAAGATGCCGACATCACATTACAGCTGCACCAGAATTTCTGGCCTGAACTACAGCAAAACAAAAAACTACAACATATCTACCAGAGCCTGGAGATTCCTCTGCTTTCAGTCTTGTCGCAGGTAGAGCGAAACGGTGTGATGGTGGACGCAGACATGCTTGGCCAACAAAGCCATGAACTCGAATCTCGCATGGGCGAACTCGAACAGCAGGCGCATGATCTGGCAAAACAAACATTCAATATAGGCTCACCAAAACAGATACAAAAAATTCTATACGAGGATATGCAATTGCCGATCCTGGCAAAGACACCAAAAGGACAGCCATCAACGGCAGAGTCGGTGCTACAGGAACTGGCACAGGATTATGATCTGCCACGTTTGATTCTTGATTATCGTAGCCTGAGCAAATTGAAGAGTACCTATACCGATAAATTACCGGGGCAAATCGACGCCGACACCGGCAGGGTGCACACATCTTATCATCAGGCCGTTGCCGCAACAGGTCGACTGTCCTCTTCCGATCCAAACCTGCAAAATATCCCTATCAGAACAGAAGAGGGCCGGCG
>QNEM01000004.1 GCA_003645215.1 Gammaproteobacteria bacterium | reverse complement strand
CCTAAATCAGCGCCAAAGCCACCTTCGGTAATGACGTAATCAGCCAGTTTCAAACCAGTCTTGGTTGCCGTGACCGTATTACAACCATGTGCGATGTTGGCAAATGGGCCACCATGAATAATTGCAATATTATTTTCCAGGGTTTGCACCAGGTTCGGGTTGATCGCATCTTTCAACAGGGCTGCCATTGAGCCTTGTGCATTCAGGTCTCTTGCATAAATTGCCGTCTTATTATCACGTTTATAACCAATAACAATACGTCCCAGACGTTCTTTTAGATCAGCACGACCGGTTGCCAGACACAGGATCGCCATGATTTCTGAAGCGACGACGATATCAAAGCCGTCTTCACGTAGATAACCATTGGCAGGGCCACCCATGCCGACAGTGATCTTACGTAGTGCGCGGTCATTCATATCGACGACGCGCTTCCACTGGATACGTCGTGGGTCGATGCCTAGTTCATTACCGTGACTGATATGGTTATCGATCATGGCGGACAACAGGGCATGAGCAACGCCAATGGCATGGAAATCTCCGGTGAAATGGAGATTAATGTCTTCCATAGGTACCACCTGGGAATAACCGCCACCTGCTGCTCCGCCTTTCATACCAAAGCAGGGACCAAGTGAAGGTTCACGCAGGCACATGATGGCTTTTTTACCAATGCGATTTAATGCATCGCCCAAACCTACTGTGGTTGTGGTTTTGCCTTCGCCTGCGGGGGTTGGACTGACAGCCGTGACCAGGATGAGTTTGCCATCCTCTCTATCTTTCAGGCTTTCAATGTAATTCAGGGATAATTTTGCCTTGTAATGACCATATGGCTCTAAATGTTCACTTTCGATGCCATACTGGTCTTTGGCTAAATCAACAATACGCTTCTTGTTCGCTTTTTGTGCAATTTCTATATCTGACATGCCGGCCTCCTTCAGATAGTTACCGGTTGAAAATTTTTATAAAACACAATAAGTTATAAAAACTTATGAAATTATTTTTTATACTTCTTGGTGTATTGGGTTCACCAATGAGCCGTTTATTCTATCGGTTTATGACGAGATTCACTAATTATCTTTTAATGGAAAGAACGCTGAGATGACTGCATCAACAAGCGGGCTATCAGAGAGACTGGATAGATTAAGGCTGTTGCTTGCGAGCAGCAGGGGACAATTCTTGTTGGCCATGCTTGGGCTAATCAGTGGTGTGCTGGTTGGTATGGTCATCATCCTCTTCAGGTTACTGATTGAGGGGGTGCAATCCGGCATTCTCCCTGGGGGTAATACCGAGGATTATGAGTCATTGAGCTGGCAGGCTCGCATATTACTAAGCGGCACTGGAGGTGTGGTGCTAGGCCTGTTGTTTCATTTCACGTCCCCATCAGCAAGGAGAGTTGGTGTTATCCATGTGCTGGAACGACTCGGATATCATGAGGGTCATCTGCCTTTCAAGAATATGTTGCTGCAATTTGTTGGGGGCGCTATTGCGATTATTTCAGGACATTCCGTTGGTAGAGAAGGACCGAGTGTGCATCTGGGCGCAGCAACAGCCAGTTTACTGGGACAGAAATTGCGGATGCCAAACAATAGCATCCGCGTATTGGTTGCCTGTGGTGCAGCAGCGGCCATTGCTGCTTCATTTAACACCCCGCTGGCCGGTGTTATTTTTTCCATGGAAGTCATCATGATGGAATACACCATTATCGGTTTTACGCCGGTGATTCTTGCAGCCGTGAGCGCAACCACTGTGAATTGGGCTGTTTTTGGGAAAACGCCAGCCTTTGTGGTGCCTGCACTGGAACTGGGTTCATATTGGGAATTACCGTTGATTGTCATTATGGGGATCGTCATTGGCACCCTTGCAGCTATGTTCATTGCCGCATTAAAGTGGCTAAGCGTTAAAGTTAAAAATATTCCGCTGTGGATAAAGCTGCCACTTGCGGGACTGGCAGTGGGTCTTTGTGCGTTCTTTACGCCAGAAATCATGGGGATTGGTTACGATACAGTGAACAATGCCCTGTCAGGTGAATTGGCTATACAGGTACTTTTGTTGGTGCTGGTAGTAAAATTTATTGCGACCATAATCAGTATTGGTATGGGGGTGCCCGCAGGGCTGATTGGACCAACCTTATTTATCGGCGCAATCACTGGAAGTTTATTTGGACTCTTGTTTGCCTTACTACCGGGGAGCATTTCTCAGCCTGGTCTTTATGCCATGCTGGGCATGGGTGCGATGATGGGTGCGACCCTGCAGGCACCGCTGGCAGCATTGGTGACCTTACTCGAGTTAACGGCGAATCAGAATATTATCTTTCCGGGGATGCTGGCAATAGTCAGTGCCAATCTGACCACGAGGGAGTTGTTTGGATATGAGTCAGTCTATATTTCACAGATGAGAGGGATCGGCCTCGACTATCGTGATGACCCGGTTGCTCAGTCATTGCGCCGTCTTGCCGTTACCTCGGTGATGAACTCCAGCTTTGCACTTGTACAACCACAATTGAACCGGCAACAGGCAGAGGCAGTGATGGTCGAACATCCTGTCTGGTTGATTATCAAATGTGAAGCGGAAATGCTGTTAATGCCAGCTGCCGATCTGGCACGGTATCTGGAAGAGACCCATGCAGAAAAATTAAAACAGGACGAGGATCCAGAGTTGATAATAGACCTGCAGGAATTGCCATCAAAAAGAAAACAACTGGCAGCAGTTTCCAGTCAATCAACGCTGCAGCAGGGACTGAAGATACTTGATGAATCAGATGCCGAAGCACTTTATGTCATCAAGCCATTGGGTAGCTCTGCAGACAAGATATTTGGTGTCGTGACACGTCAGATCATCGAGGAAGCATATCGCCACAGGGCTTGAGAGCTATCTAGTCAGGCTCCGTCAGACTTCTTGTTGGTCGACTTAACAGGGTGATGATGCCTGCGCAGATAATGAGCAGGGCACCGAAAAGTGTGAGTATATCCGGTGTTTCAGACCAGAATATCCAGCCATAAATCGCAGCAAATATAATCGTGTTGTAGCTGTAGGGACTGACTCTGGCGGCAGGTGCAAGGCTGTAACCATGCGTCAAAAGTAACTGCCCCAGTGTTGCTGCAAGTCCGGCAAATACCATGGCCAATAATGGTTTCAAGTCTGGTGTTTGCCAGTACCAGAACATGGGAACGGCTGAAATCAGGGTAGCTGTGATGCTGAAGTAAAAAACAATGCGGCGTGTAGGTTCTGTCTTTGATAAATTACGAATTGTAACCATGGCCAGCGCAGCAAAGACTGCAGAAACCAGACCGACCAATGCGGCAGTAGATAAAATCCCCATGCCTGGTTTCAGGATAAGACAGATACCGGCGAAGCCGATGAAGATGGCCAATATAAGTTTACGAGTGGCCTCTTCGCCTAGCCATAACAGAGCAATAATCGCCGTGAAAATAGGCGAGCTAAAATTGAGTAACACGGCTTCTGCAAGCGGCAGATGGGCAATAGCGTAAAAGAAGCAATACATTGCGGCCAGGCCGGCGACGGAACGGGTGACATGTCCTGACAGGCGATTTGTTTTTAGACCATTAAAGCCACTGTGATACAGCCAGGGCAAGAGGAACAAAAGGCCAAAGCTATTTCTTAAAAACACCATTACCTCGCTCGAGAGCGAGGTTGATGCATAGCGTACGGCCACTCCCATCGAGGCAAACATCAGTGCAGCCAGTGTTGTAGCAAGAGCCGCACGCGGCAGGTTATATGGTTCGCCAATAGTCATTTATTCAGGTGTGCCCCTCCGGGCAGGCTTCGTGTTCTGGATTCAAAAGGGCAAACATTCTACATGATTGAGGTTCGATAGCAGGGCTGGCAGCGAAAATAAGCGGTTTCAAGATGGAGAAAGATCACCATATCTGGTAGCATCGTCCGCGAATTATGGAACGAAATACAAGCCTTATTGAACATGCCAACGGTTCACAACGCTTCAGGCGAATCGATAAGGACTCCTCCCCTACAATTAATGTCAACACGGTATTTAAGCTCGCATGACTAAGTTCATTTTTGTTACTGGTGGTGTGGTCTCTTCATTGGGCAAGGGCATCGCCTCTGCCTCATTAGGCGCTATTCTTGAGGCCCGCGGTCTAAAGGTGACCTTGCTAAAACTGGATCCCTATATCAATGTTGATCCTGGCACCATGAGTCCATTCCAGCATGGTGAAGTATATGTCACCGAGGATGGTGCGGAGACTGACCTTGATCTGGGTCACTACGAACGCTTCGTACGTACTACCATGGGTAAGCGCAATAATTACACCACAGGTCGGATCTACTTGAATGTGATTCAGCGGGAGCGCCGCGGTGATTATCTCGGTGGCACAGTTCAGGTGATCCCGCATATCACCGATGAAATCAAGAAGTGCATTATGGAGGGTGCCGGTGATGCCCAGATCGCCATGGTTGAGATTGGCGGTACGGTGGGTGATATCGAGTCGCAACCTTTTCTCGAGGCTATTCGTCAGCTTCGATTTGAGTTGGGCGCAGAAAATACCTTGTTTATGCATCTTACCCTGGTGCCCTATATTGCAGCGGCTGGGGAAATAAAAACCAAACCAACACAACATTCAGTAAAAGAATTACGTTCCATTGGTATTCAACCTGATGTGTTGTTATGTCGTACAGAAAAGCAGCCCTTGCCGGACGAGCAGCGTAAAAAAGTTGCACTCTTCACCAATGTTGAAGAGTCCGCGATTATCTCGGGTGTGGATGTCGATAGTATCTACAAGATTCCAAGAAGTTTGCATGAACAGGGGTTAGACGAGATCGTTGCAAAAAAATTACATCTCGATCTGCCTCCGGCAGATCTTGGTGAATGGGATGCGGTTGTTGAAGCAATGGCGTCACCTCAGGGTGAAGTAAATATTGCCATGGTAGGCAAGTACATTGATCTTGCTGATTCGTATAAATCACTGACTGAAGCACTTACCCACGCAGGCATTCAAACCCGGACGAGCATCAAGCTTAGCTACATTGATTCAGAAGAACTGGAAACGACAGGTACCGGGTGTTTACATGCGATGGATGCGATCCTGGTTCCTGGTGGCTTTGGCAACAGGGGCATAGATGGAAAGATTGCTGCCGTTAAATATGCCAGGGAAAACCATATTCCTTATCTCGGTATTTGTCTGGGCATGCAGTTGGCGGTCATCGAATTCGCCAGACATCAGCTGGGACTTGAAGATGCAAACAGTACCGAATTTGTCAGAGATGCCAAAGACCCTGTGATTGCGCTGATTACAGAATGGATGGACCAGAATGGCACCATTGAACAACGTGATGAGAATACTGATCTGGGTGGAAGCATGCGCCTGGGTGGTCAGCAGTGCCAATTGGTGGAAGGTAGCCGCGTCAGGGAATTATACGGCAAGGACGTCATCATTGAGCGCCATCGGCATCGCTACGAATTTAACAATAACTATAAGTCACAATTGCAAGATGCCGGGATGAATTTTACCGGCCTGTCTATGGATGGCCAATTGGTCGAAATTATTGAACTGGCTGATCATCCCTGGTTCGTAGCCTGTCAGTTCCATCCGGAATTCACATCAACACCCAGAGATGGACATCCACTCTTTACTGGTTTTGTTGCAGCCGCCTCACGTTATCGTGATTCCCAGAATGAGAGTCTGGCAGAATCTGGCAGCAGTAAGGAGGCCAGGAATGCAGTTGTGTGATTTTGAAGTCGGCAGTGACAAGCCGTTCTTTCTGATTGCGGGTCCCTGTGTCGTAGAAAGTGAACAGATGGCCTTGGATGTGGCGGCTTATTTACAGGAGTTGACCAGAGAACTTGGTATCGCCTTCATTTACAAGTCTTCATACGACAAGGCAAACAGGAGTTCACATGATTCCTATCGTGGGCCTGGCATAGCCGAAGGCCTGAAAATACTGGCGAAGGTTAAAGAAACCCTGAATGTGCCGGTACTGACAGATGTACACGATGGTTCGCCCCTGGATGAAATTGCGGCTGTGGTAGATGTTCTGCAAACACCCGCCTTCCTGTGTCGGCAGACTGATTTTATTCAGGATGTGGCAAGTCATGGTCTGCCTGTGAATATTAAAAAAGGTCAGTTTCTGGCACCCTGGGATATGCAACATGTTGTGAATAAGGCGCGTGCGGCAGGCAATGAGCAGATCATGGTCTGTGAAAGGGGCGCCAGTTTTGGTTACAATTATCTGGTTTCAGACATGCGATCACTGGTTGTGATGCAAGAAACGGGTTGTCCTGTCGTATTTGATGCCACACACTCTGTGCAAATGCCCGGGGGGCAGGGGGCTCAATCAGGAGGGCAACGGGAATTTATTCCGGCATTGGCACGCGCAGCGACTGCTGTAGGCATTGCCGGATTATTTATGGAAACGCATCCAGATCCAGAAAAGGCATTAAGTGATGGGCCAAATTCCTGGCCCCTGGATAAAATGCGAGAATTATTAGAAACACTAAAAAGTATTGATGAACAGGTAAAACCGGCTGCTGAAAATGGGTAAAACCATCAATGAGTGAAACCGGATAAAAATAATAACGAGGTAAATTGTATGTCTGCCATAGCTAAAATTATTGCAAGAGAAGTACTGGATTCACGCGGTAACCCGACCATCGAAGCAGAGGTCGTTACAGAAACAGGCGCAGTGGGTAGTGCCATGGTGCCTTCCGGTGCATCGACAGGTATCCGCGAAGCGCTGGAATTGAAAGATGGTGATAAGAATCGCTATCTGGGTCAGGGTGTACTCAAGGCCGTCGATAATATTCACACTAAAATAAGTTCTGTCGTTGTTGGCATGGATGTCACGGATCAAGCCGGCATCGATCAGGCCATGATTGATCTGGATGGTACACCGAATAAAGGTAATCTGGGTGCCAATGCGATCCTGGCTGTTTCTATGGCAACAGCCCATGCGGCAGCCAATGAACAAGGCATTCCTCTTTATGAATACCTGGGTGGTGATGGGCCTTTAGTTATGCCCGTGCCGATGATGAATATCATCAATGGTGGTGCACATGCAGACAATAGTGTCGATATTCAGGAGTTTATGGTTTTACCTGTCGGTGCATCCAGTATCAGGGAAGCCGTGAGATATGGTACGGAAATATTTCATGCACTTAAAGCGGTGCTTTCAGCAAAAGGTTTAGGTACTACGGTAGGTGATGAAGGTGGTTTTGCACCAAACCTGTCCTCCAATGAAGAGGCGATTGAGGTGATTCTTGAGGCTATAGAAAAGGCCGGTTTCAAGGCGGGTGAAGATATTCTGCTGGGACTTGATGTCGCAAGTTCAGAGTTCTATGAAGATGGAAAATACACGCTTGAATCAGAGAACAAGGTATTAAGTGCAGAAGAGTTTATTGATTTTCTTGCACCCTGGTTCGATAAGTACCCATTGATTACGATGGAAGATGGTCTGGCCGAGGATGATTGGGAAGGCTGGAGTTTGTTAACTGAGAGGCTAGGCAAAAATGTGCAATTGGTTGGAGACGATCTTTTCGTTACCAATACAGAGATTTTCAAGGAAGGTATTGACAAGAATATTGGTAATTCGATCCTGATCAAGGTCAATCAGATAGGCACATTAACAGAAACGATTGCTGCTATTAATATGGCTAAAGAAGCAGGGTATACAGCCGTTGTTTCGCATCGTTCAGGGGAGACTGAAGATACAACCATTGCTGATTTAGCGGTTGCGACCTCTTGTGGTCAAATTAAAACAGGATCTCTGTCACGTTCTGATCGCGTCGCAAAATATAATCGTCTGATGAAGATCGAAGATCAATTGGGTGATCGCGCCAGTTATCCAGGGAAAGATACATTCTATAACCTGAAATGAAGAACATCCGGGAGATGTTTCAACAATTATGAAATTCGTTACTGTCATGCTTTTCACAATGTTGGTGCTGCTACAGTACAGGTTGTGGATAGGCAATGGCAGCTTGACGGAGGTACATCACCTGCAGCAGGAGAAACAATCAATCCTTGAGGAAAACGAGTCATTAACAGAACGTAATGATTCACTGGCCGCTGAGGTTCTGGATTTAAAACAGGGACTGGATGCGATTGAAGAACGTGCCCGAAGTGAAATGGGCATGATCAAGGAAGATGAGACCTTTTATCAATTGGTCGATGCGCAGTATCTTGGCAAAGACAGGGATTAATCAGAGCACATGTCAACTGGCTTGCGTTATTGGGCAGTGATTCCTGCTGCGGGCATCGGTACACGTATGCAGGCGGATGTCCCCAAGCAATATTTAAGCATCAATCACAAGACCATACTTGAACATACGCTGGAACGTTTTTGTGCACACCCAAAGATTGAAGGTGTGGTTGTCGCAATATCAGGGGACGATGGTATCTGGAAAACTCTGGATATCAGTTCGCAGCCGAAAATCACTGTTGTTGAAGGTGGTGTAGAACGTTGCCATTCTGTTTTAAACGGTTTGCGTGCCTTATCTGAGCAAGCGGGCAGCAATGACTGGGTGCTGGTACATGATGCCGCTCGCCCATGTTTGCGAAAAGAAGATATTGATCTGCTAATAGATACGCTAGAAGGACATGATGTTGGTGGACTGTTAGGATTACCGGTGAGAGATACGATGAAGCGTGCAGATACTACAGGCACGATACAGGAAACAGTCGATCGTGAAGGCCTGTGGCACGCGTTAACTCCACAAATGTTTCATCTCGGTACACTAATTGATGCATTAGAAAATGCCCTGTCTAAGAATCTGCTGGTTACAGATGAGGCTCAGGCAATTGAATTAAATGGCCTGCAACCGGTCCTGGTAGAGGGCCACCCGGATAATATAAAAATCACCCGTAATAATGATTTGGCGCTGGCAGAATTATTTTTATCTCAGCAGGAGAATGACTGATGCGTATCGGACATGGTTATGATGCCCACACCTTTGCAGACGACTGCCCATTGATACTTGGTGGGGTAACAATCCCCTATGAAAAGGGACTTTTAGCACATTCAGATGGTGATGCAGTCATCCATGCCCTATGCGATGCCCTGCTCGGTGCTGCCGCTTTAGGTGATATTGGACATTTTTTTCCGGATTCTGCAAAAGAATTCGAAAATATTGATAGCCGAAAATTATTAAGGCAGGTTAAAGCATTAATTGAAGAAAAAAACCTGAGCCTGGTGAATCTGGACATAACCATACTCGCACAGGCTCCCAAGATGTCACCCCACATCTTGGGGATGCGTAAAAATATTTCACAAGATATGGATTCTCATCTTGATAATATAAATATCAAGGCAAGCACTACAGAGAAAATGGGCTTCATTGGCCGCAAGGAAGGCATCGCTGTTTACGCTGTTGTACTACTCGAATAGCTGTTTAATTGTTGTCTAACGGCGACAAAACACAGCAATATTAGCTTATTATTCATGAGCTTACCCCACTTGGGGTATTTAGTTTATTAGCTTCTCCCTTTACACTGCAAGGTGGCAACTTTTTTTTTTAAAAGATTGTCAGGGAATTGTACGTGTTATGAAAATTAATTTTAATTTTAGAAGGGGAATATCATGAATAATGTTACATATAGCAAAAGTGTTTCTATCGAAAATTTTAATCAGATCAGTGTAGAGATCGAACCAGAACAGGGCATCGTCTGGATGAATCTGCAGCCGTCGCCAAGGCCTTGTTTTAATTCTGAGCTGATTGCTGAAGTACGTCACCTGCAGACAATGCTGGACTACTACAAAGGTAAACTCCCGTATAAGGGTGAACTGGTTACCATCAATTATCATGTTATGGATTCACTGACACCCGGGATTTTCAATTTTGGTGGTGACCTGGCACAGTTCTTTGAACACATCAGTAACAGAGACGAAGAAGGGATGTATATCTATGCCAAAGCATGTATAGATGGAATATATCCATTAATGACTAATTTTAATTTACCTATTACTACGATGTCATTGGTCAGAGGTGATGCACTAGGCGGTGGCTGTGAAGTTGCACTGAGTAGCAGCATTGTTGTTGCCGAGCGTAGCGCGCAAATGGGATTTCCTGAAATCCTTTTTAATATGTTTCCAGGCATGGGTGGTTACCAGTTGTTAAGACGTAAATTAAACCCGTCTCAAGCACAGGAAATGCTGTCAAATGGTCGCATATATTCTGCTGAAGAAATGTATGAAATGGGTGTTGTTGACGTGCTTGCTGATGATGGCGAGGGTAGTGCAGCATTGTATGCAAAAATCAAGGATTGTGAAAAACACAGAAAAGGCATGTTGGCTATGCAGAGAGTTATGGCTCGCGTTGAACCTGTTGATTACGATGAACTTCTGGATGTATGTAAAATCTGGGTACAAGCCGCTATGGACTTGTCAGAAAAAGATTTACGCATGATGGCCAGACTGGTTAAAGCTCAGGATAGAAAAATTGCAATTGCTGAGGAAAAGATGCAGGTTCAGAACAAGCTTGTAGCTTAAGCGGTTGATTTAGAAATAGAGACTAGAGAACTGCTGTATCAAGTTTTTCGAGGTATTTTTTTAGCGCGGATTCTGTTAATTCAAATTCGTGGCTAAGTTCAGAGCCTAGTGCAGGAAGTCCGACAAGGATTCCTGCGTGGACATTATCCTGTATTTGGGAAGCAACATGTGCAAGGGAAACTGCACCGATGCTGCGCGCGCTGCCCTTTATGGCGTGTGCATAATCCTCAACGGAACTAAAGTTCTCTTGAGTAATTGCAATTTCAATTTGCTTGACTAGTTTCTCGGTGTCTTCCAGGAAGCCATGGATAAGATCATTCATGAAGTCGACGCTTTTGCTCAGTGAAGCAAGGTTGTCCAGATCCTCATAGTTGAGTGTCTGCAGTTTTTTGGCCGACTGAGATTTGCCTGTTTTTTGTTTTCTGGGTGATAGTGACGCGACAGTAGCCAACAATTTTTCTGATTCGATTGGTTTGGTTAGATAGACGTCAATACCGGCTTCTTCAGATGATTTAATAGCATCTCTCGTTGCATCAGCTGTTAGCATAATAATAGGTAGCCGATCGTTGCCAGTTTGCATAAAGCGAAGTGCTTTTGCAGCCTCAATGCCATCCATCTCAGGCATGTGCATATCAAGAATTATCATGTCATATTTACTTACTTCTATGGCATCAAGAACCTCATTTCCATTGTCTACAATATCCACAATATGGCCCGCATACTCGAGTATCGTACGAACTACTTTTTGATTTGTTGCATTGTCTTCGCCGACAAGGATATGCAGTGGTTCAGACGGGTTTGTATCTGATTTAAAATTAACCAGGCTGGTTATATTGTTATTTTCTGGCTGATCCAGGTTTGTAGCATGCAGTGCATTAAACAGAAGTCTTTTCTGCACAGGGGATTTAAGAATACAGAAATAACCAGCTGATAGTAATGCATTTTGCTTGTTGTGATCCATGTCAGTATTGGTTATTAAAATTAAATTGGTTTGTCTTGACTGTGGATTTGTAAAAGTTTGTTTTGCGAATATATCTATATCATTACCCAGGCTTTGATGATCAATCAATGCAACATCATACGGTTCTCCTTCATCAGCAGCATTCCTTAACATGACAAAGGCGTCTTCCATATCTTCAGCATGTTCCCACTTGAAATTCCAATCGGTTAAATGTTGCACAAGTGAAGCATGTCGATTTCCGGCAGTTGCTATTAATAATATGTTTGGTGACCTGGAAATAATTGGATCATCGAAATTCTCGTCGGGTAACTCATATTGTTTGCTGTATTCCAGTTCAAACCAGAAAGTGCTGCCTTGATTCTTTACACTCTCAACGCCGATACTGCCTCCCATGAGGTCAACAAGTTTTTTGGAAATCGCTGTGCCGAGACCAGTACCACCAAACTTCCGGTTGATTGACTGGTCAGCCTGGGTAAATGTATCGAATATTTTTTCCTGTTCTTCCCTTGAAATTCCTATGCCCGTATCTTTAATTTCAAATCTTAGTTTTACAAGATCTTTGCTGGTTGGCTGTGATGATACTGATACCTCAACAGAACCTTTTTCAGTAAATTTCGTGGCATTACCTATCAGGTTAATCAGTATCTGCCGGAGGTGAATGGAATCTCCATTCAATCTGAAAGGCACGTCCGCTGCAATATGAAGCTTGCATGTTATGTCCTTTGATTCTGCCTGTGGGAACAACATCATGGCAATGGAGTTAATTAATTCGTGCAGATCAAAATCAACACTTTCCTGCTCTGTCTTGCCTGCCTCGATTTTTGAGATATCCAGGATGTTTTCAATTAATGCAAGCAGCGTCTTGGCCGAAGATTGTATGGTATTGACAAAATCTTTCTGGTCTCTGGTCATCCTGGTTGAACTGAGCATATCACTCATGCCAACGACACCATTCAATGGTGTGCGGATTTCATGACTCATACTTGCAAGAAATTGACTTTTTGCCTTATTCGCATTTTCAGCCAGTTCGATGGCTGTCTGTAATCTTTTCAGCAGTGAAGCAATATAGAGAGGCAAGACAGACAGGGAAATTAACATACCGACACCCAGGTGTAGTTGCTGAGACCAGAAAGGGCTCAAAACAAGTACCAGTGAAAAGCCGACAAGACTAATACCCATACTAATATACAGATATTTTTTCCCGTAACGAAAACCGTTGCCAAAAGTTGTCCAGAGATAAACCAGGAACAACGGGCTGGCAGCCTCACCGGATAAACTCATGGCCACAGTTGTCGTGCCCAAATCGGCCAGCATGCCCATCATACGGCGCAGGTGGTTGTCTTTGGGGCTTCTGATTGCCCAGAACAAGATTGCCAGGGAATATGGAACTGAAAGCAAGTACATAATAACCACGGTTTTACCCAGCAGTCCATAGAAATAACAGACCACTGTGTAGAGCACAATGATGCTCAAATTAACTAATCTGACTGTCGCTTGCTCGCGTTCTGAAGAAAACGTTGTACCTGGTGTTTGCTTGTCTGGATGTTGCATTGAATACCTTTTCTGTTCCTGATTTTCCTGTTACTACGTATATTACCTATTCATCATTCTCTTTTAAGCTTTCTATTGTTTCATTGATTTTTTCTTTCTGTGCAAAGAAAGCATCGACACATGCCGGGTCGAAATGTTCTCCTCTTTCATTGAGAATATAATCGTATGCCTCATTCAGTGGCCATACTTCCTTATATGAGCGTTTTGTGATGAGTGCATCAAACACATCGGCTATGGATGATATTCGTGTTTCGATGGAAATCTCATCCCCCCTCAAACCGCTGGGGTAACCACTGCCATTATATTTCTCATGGTGATGCAGGGCTATAATTGCACCCATTTGCAAATAGGGGGATGGACTATTTTTCAGGATTTCGTGGCCCATTCTACAATGTCCTTTCATCACCTCAAATTCTTCCGCCTTCAGTGGGCCTTCCTTGAATAGAATACTGTCGGGTATGCCTATCTTGCCTATATCATGCATGCCTGACGAAATTTCCATTACTTCTCTTTCTTCCTTATTAAAACCTATTGCTTCGGCGATAATGTTGGTGAACTTGCCCATACGCACAAGATTTCTGCCGGCGATTTTGCCCTTGAATTCACCTGCCATGGCCAGTCTTGCCAGGGTTTCCATTTCACGTAAAAGTATCTGGTGTGTTGCTTCGTTTATTTTGACTTCAAGTGAGTTTGCGTGATTTTTGATAATTAATTTTTGTCTTTGCATGGTGAGAAGATTTTGACAACGTACCTTACATTCGTAGTGGTCAACAGGTTTCACAAGAAAATCAGTCGCACCTGCTTCCAATGCTTTATATAGAGCTTCTTTATCATCAAGCGCCGTGATGATAACAATGGGGATATCGCTGCATCTGATGTTATTTTTCAGTCTTTCTATAAATTCTACACCATCAATATTAGGCATTTTATAGTCAGTCAATATTAAATCTGGTGGCGATGATTCTGCCTCCAGCAGGGCGTCGTATGCATTATCAAAACATTTTACTTCCAGGTTATCGTCAATCGTCTTGGCAATATTTTCCAGGATGAGGCGGCTCGTTGTCTGATCGTCAACGATAAGCACAGTACTTCTTGAGAAATTAAGTTCAGGTTGTTTGATAACTGCAGCCATATACGTGTTCTCAGTTATGTGCGTTGTTGCGAGTGCTTTTTAATAATGACATAGACAGCTCCCGTGCCACCGTCATGAGAAGGTGCAGAGCAAAATGCCAGTATGGAATCGTATCTCTGTAACCATCTGTTTAGCTTGTTTTTTAACACAGGAATCTTGTTTACCGATCCGTGGCCTTTACCGTGAATAATCCTGACACAGCGACGGTTGGTTGACTGGCAATAGTCAAGGAAACTACCCAGTTCTTTTTTTGCAACACTGACCGTCATACCATGTAAGTCTAGTTCAGATTCTATTGCAAACTGACCTTTACGCAGCTTGCGTATAATTTGCTGTTGTACACCACTTCTCCTGAAGCAGAGTTCATCTCCGATCTCGACATCCGGGACATCAAACGGGTCGCTAGCCATTTGATTGAGTGCCTGTTGTTCACTGATGATTGATTGAATTGGAACAGGGGCAGGCCTGGCTGTAGACAATTCCACACCATCATGTTCAAGCACATCTACTTCACCGATTGCCTGGCGAAATAGCTTGATATCGTCTTGTGTCACGCCTTTTGAATCAGACATAGCTACCCACTGCACACTAAAGGTGCACCAGTCTATACCAGACGGAGGCATAATGGGAGTGTCAGAATAAAAATATTTAATAAAATAAAGTACTTAAAGCACTTAATGCATCTAAGCTGTTAAGAAATCCACTGTCGGGCGTTGTAAAACATCCTCATCCAGGGGCCATTTTCGGCATTCCACGTCCCTGGTAGCCAGGAATATTGTTTTTTCAGGAATACCCTTTCCGGGTGCGGCATCATAATCGTGAAGCGACCATCGTTTGTGGTAAAACCGGTCTGGCCCTGTGGCGAGCCATTTGGGTTCATTGGGTATATTTCGGTTGTTTTACCCGAATGATCAATATATTGAATCGTTGCAATAACCTGCTTTGCTGACTCTTCATTCTGGTGTTCAACACGGCCTTCACCATGCGCAACAACGATGGGAAGTTGAGAATCCTGCATCCCGGTTAAAAGTATGGAAGGTGAATTGAGCACTTTTACCATTACCAGTCGTGCTTCGAATTGTTCAGAGATATTACGATTAAACACAGGCCAGTGTTCTGCCCCGGGAATGATGTCTTTTAAATGAGAAAACATCTGGCAACCATTACAAACACCGAGGCCAAAGGTATCCTGTCTTGCAAAAAATGACTGGAATTCGTTACGTGCAACTTCATTGAATAAAACAGAATTTGCCCAGCCCCGACCTGCACCCAGGACATCACCATAGGAAAAACCACCACAGGCGACCAGACCTTTGAATGAAGCTAGTGATACGGATCCTGAAATAATGTCACTCATATGGAGATCGATACATTCAAACTCGGCGTGATGAAATGCTGCGGCCATTTCAACTTGTCCATTGACCCCCTGTTCGCGTAAAACAGCCATCCTGGGTTTTGCTCCACTATTAACGTAGGGTGCATGAATTTGTTCATCTGCATTAAAAGTGATATCCACAAACAGCCCGGGATCATCATTATCAAGTAAACGGTCATATTCCTGTTTGGCAGAGACGGGGTTATCTCTTAATGCCTGCATTTTAAAAGTTGTTTCAGACCAGGAACGATGTAGTGAAAGTAGTTCTTCTTCGAAAACAGTTTCCTTATTTTTAATTATTCTTAATTTACGGTCCTGGTTTAGCGTACCGATTTCATGAATATGATCTTGCAGAAATTCTGCATCTTTAAATGCTTTGTGAACTTCGTGCAGATCTTCTGCACGTATCTGAATGATGGCACCCAATTCTTCATTAAATAAAGCTGGAAGAATTTCACCTGAAGAATCTGCACCTGAATAATCCAGATTGATATCGATACCTTGTCGTGCTGCGAAGGCCATTTCAGATAGCGTGGTAAATAACCCTCCATCAGAACGATCGTGATATGCCAGAATGATTCCTGCCTCGTTCAATAATTGAACCGATCTGAAAAATACTTTCAGATCCTGAATACTTTCAACATCGGGCGTGCTGCCGGAGATTTCCTGATAAACCTGGGTCAGACATGAACCGCCCAGACGATTTTTTCCAAGGCCAAGATCAATTAATAATAATCGTGTTTCACCCAGTTCAGTTTCAAGTTCGGTTCGAAGTTCCGGGGTCAGTGATTGGCGAACATCAATGACAGGTGCAAATGCGGTGATGCTTAATGAAAGTGGTGAAGTGACCTGATTTTGTGAATCAGAATCCCGATCCGACCAGACCGTGTTCATTGATAAAGAATCCTTGCCAACCGGAATACATATTCCCAGCTTTTGACATAGTTCACTAACCGCCTGCACTGTATTAAACAGTTTTGCATCTTCACCATCCTGTCCACAGGCGGCCATCCAGTTTGCAGAGAAAACCACATCTTCCAGCTGCAGGATTCTTGCGGCGGCGATGTTTGTAATTGCCTCACCAATGGCCATGCGTCCGGAAGCGGGTGCATCTATTAAGGCTATGGGTGCACGTTCGCCCATGGCCATGGCTTCTCCTGTATAGGCATCAAAGGAACTGGAAGTGATGGCACAATCTGCAACAGGTGTTTGCCAGGGGCCGACCATTTGATCTCGAGCAACCAGACCAGAGATAGAACGATCACCAATGGTAATAAGAAAATGTTTGTCTGCCACGGCAGGTAAATGCAGAATGCGATGGACCGACTCTTTTATATCCAGACCTTCGGTATTGAATTCATCATAAGTTTGCGTTTTAGTTTGAACGTCTCTCTGTATACCAGGCATCTTGCCGAGTAATACTGACAAGGGCATATCAACTGCCTTGTTGTTAAATAATTCATCATTCAAAGTCAGATGTTGTTCTTTGGTTGCTGCACCAAGAATCGCAAATGGAGCTCGCTCGCGTTGGCAAAGCTGGCTGAACAGTTCTATAGATTCTGCTGCTATGGCAAGGACATAACGTTCCTGAGATTCGTTGCACCAGACCGCCATGGGTGACATCCCCGGTTCATCATTGGGGATCTTGCGTAATTCAAAAGTGGCGCCCCGATCACTGTCATTAACCAGTTCAGGAAGTGCATTTGATAAACCTCCGGCACCGACATCATGTATCGAGATAATTGGATTTGCTTCATTCAATGCCCAACAGGCATCAATGACTTCCTGGCAGCGGCGTTCCATCTCCGGGTTGTCTCTTTGTACAGAAGCAAAATCAAGGTTTTCTTCGCTTTCGCCTGAGGCCATTGATGATGCAGCACCTCCTCCCAGGCCAATAAGCATGGCGGGTCCGCCAAGAACAATTATCTTTGCACCGGCCGGGATGTTTCCTTTTTCCACATGTGACTCCCGGATCATGCCGTAACCTCCGGCGAGCATGATGGGCTTGTGGTAGCCACGAATGATTTCATTTTCTTTTTGTTCATAGCTGCGGAAGTAGCCAGCAAGCGCAGGACGACCAAATTCATTATTGAATGATGCCGCACCAATAGGACCTTCCAGCATAATATCCAGGGCAGAGACTATTCGATTAGGTTTGCCAAAATCGACTTCCCAGGCCTGATGAAAATCAGGGATCTTGAGATTAGATACAGAAAAACCGGCCAGGCCTGCCTTTGGTTTTGCACCACGACCTGTCGCCGCCTCATCCCTGATTTCACCACCGGAACCTGTCGATGCCCCGGCGTAAGGAGAGATGGCTGTGGGATGGTTATGTGTTTCTACCTTCATCAAAAGATGAACGTCTTCCTCGCACACATGATATTGGTGTGATTCCGGATCAGGAAAAAATCTGGATGCGGAATAACCTGTAGTGACCGCAGAATTATCACTGTATGCAGATAATACCTTGCCAGGATTTTTCTTGTGAGTTTGCCGAATCATGTCGAACAAAGAGTCGTCTTTGTGCTCGCCATCAATGATCCATGTGGAATTAAATATTTTATGGCGGCAGTGTTCAGAGTTGGCCTGGGCAAACATCATCAGTTCGACATCAGTAGGATTGCGACCGAGTTCCTTGAAACTACTCAGCAAATAATCAATTTCCAGTGCCGACAGTGCCAGACCCATTTCAGTATTGGCCTGCTGCAGTGCCTCTTTACCTGATGCCAGTAGATCGATAGTTTGCAGAGGTGCCGCATCTAAAGTCTGAAAAAGTATCTCAGCTTGTTCTGTATTCTCCATCACTGCTTCCGTCATACGGTCATGGAGTAATGGTTTTATCAGTTCGATATCTGATTCTTTTATCTCAGAACCATCAGTTGTCGAAATACGCCAGGCAATACCTCTTTCTATGCGCAGGATATTATCCATCCCACAGTTGTGAAGGATATCGGTTGCCTTGCTTGACCAGGGAGAAATAGTGCCAGGCCTGGGTGTTACCAGGATAAAGGCAGCTCCTGTTTCGTCCTTCTCCTTAAGGTCTGCTTTATCGGAACCAAGCAGAATAGTGTTGAGTTGTTTAATCTCATGACTTTCGAGTTCGTTCTGCGAGTGAATGAAATGGATAAACTGGCTTTCTACGTGCGTAATGCCTGGTACTTTCTGTTTTAAGGCAGGAAGTAACTTGTTAATTCTAAATTCAGAAAGCGCGGTTTTGCCGCAGAGAATATGCATCTAGTCTGATTTGATCAAAAAAGTATATTTAAAATATTATCGATGTAGTGATGTGCTATTTTATTTCATCTACCTTGATGAATACAGTGCGTAATTCTTGTCCGCGAACACTGGATGATGAAAAATTTCGACGTCCATCTCGACTATAGCTTTGATCAATGCCTCCGAGTTCTATCCATTCACCCAATCTACCGACGACAGTAGTTTCCATACCTTGCATATTTGCTGCAGCATGACGACCCGGTTTTATACTGGATAATTCAGTTGCTGCCAGCAGCGTCACCTGGTCTCCATTGAGCCGTGGTAAAACATAAAAGCCCGAACCCACATCCTGATAGTCAGTAGATCGATTCACAACAACACCATTTTCAGTAATCACGGTGTTGGATGAATTGAATGGAATAGATTGTCCCTGGTTGATAAATGCTGGCTGACCTTCCAGGGTCTGGACTTTAAACGTATTTCTGTCGTCAGCGCGTACGTCGCCTTTTAATGTCCGGTAGCGGATGTTGGAATCCTTGTCACCGGCCGAAACGGACAAACCCTCTGTTGAGTAATCACGCCCGGTTCTGATTTGTACATCGCCAGAGGAATATTTTCCACTGAGTGAATCTTCCCGGAACTGGCGATCGCCGGAGACATCTTGTTTGACGGTGATCATTAATCTTCTCGGTGCATGATCAATTTGTTTGAGAAGCTGTTTGATTTCAGCAAGGTTGGAAGGCGTGGTCTTGATAATCAACTGGTTATTCATCCCTGTGACTGTTCCACCTGGGGCGACCAGTGGACGAATAATCTGGATCACTTCATCAACCATGCGTTTTTGCAGAGGGATCACTTCCAGCTGCATTTTTTCCGCCAGGGCTATTTGCGGGAGCAGTAAAACGAAGGCAAAGATCAGTTTGTAAAAGTTTTTCATACTTGCCTTGTCACAGCATTACTTTCCTGAAATTTGGATCGGGGGTTGCCTGTTGCCATATCTCTTCAAATTCATTGAGAAATTCAGCAGATTTGCGGCGGTCTTTAAAGTTTGCTGTACCTTCAAAGCGCTCACCATTCATCCTGTGAATATAGCCCATCTCATCTGCTACCATCAGGCATTCATTATATTCATAAAATGAAGGATGTGCTTTTCGTATCTCGATGAAGGAACTTAATCTGCCAGATATATCGAGCAAGCGATGTCCACGTTTTACGATCGTGACTGGATCGAAGACTATAATCCGAATTTGGGCACGTCGCTGACGAAGTACGAGATATTTTACTGCATCGGCAAACTCTTCGGTATCAAATACAAGTGGATCCAGTTCCCGGCTAATGATATCCAGATTTTTATGACATTGTTTGGCCATATGATTGATGATCAGGACATTGTCATTTCGTTTCTCAAGCTTTACAACCCTGTCTGTTTCACCCAGGCGATAGTCTTCAATATCATGCATCTGTGTTGCCCTTCAAATATTTCTTCATAATTATCTGATCACCTGGACGAAAAAGATTTTGCCTGCTCTGAGGCGTTGCCGATATAAGTAGCCGGTGTTAGCTTTAACAGTCTATCTTTCTCCACTTCAGGAATATCCAGCGAACTAATAAAATTGTGTAGTATTTCTGCATTAATAGACTGGCCTCGTGTGAGTTCTTTCAATTTCTCATAAGGTTTTTCAATAGCGTAACGACGCATTACTGTTTGCACCGGTTCGGCCAGTACTTCCCAGGCATTGTCCAGGTCATTTGCCATCACATCAGGAGTTGTTTCAAGTTTGGAGATACCCTTCAAGCAGGATTTATAGGCAAGTAATGCATAGGCAATGCCGGTGCCATTATTACGAATGGCCGTTGAGTCAGTTAAATCTCTTTGCCAACGCGAAACAGGTAGCTTTTCGGCCAGGTGATGCAACAGGCAATTCGAAAGCCCCAGGTTTCCCTCTGCATTTTCAAAATCAATCGGGTTGACCTTATGTGGCATGGTTGACGATCCGATTTCCCCAGCGATAGTTTTCTGTTTGAAATAGCCCAGTGAGATATAGCCCCAGATGTCTCGACAAAAATCGACCAGAATAGTATTGAATCTGCTCATTGCCTGGAAATATTCAGCCATATAATCGTGTGACTCAATTTGTGTAGTGTGAGGATTACACTGCAGTCCCAGATTTTCCACAAAGCTTTTTGAAAAAGTAGGCCAGTCCACATCCGGATAGGCAGATAAATGGGCATTGAAATTACCTACGGCACCATTGGCCTTGCCGATGAAATCAATTTCATCGAGTTGAGTTAACTGGCGATTCAGGCGGTGCGCAAATACGCCCATTTCTTTTCCCAGGGTCGTGGGTGATGCCGTTTGCCCATGGGTCCTTGCCAACATGGCTTGATCCGCATATTTCACAGTCAATACCGTGATGGCGCTAATGATATCCATCAACGCTGGTCGCATGACGGAATCATGGCTTTCCTTGAGCATCAGTGCATGGCTAAGGTTATTAATGTCTTCCGAGGTACAGGCAAAATGAATGAACTCGGATACCTTTTCCAGTTCTTCATTACCGGTAATTTTTTCTTTTATAAAATACTCAACAGCTTTGACATCATGGTTGGTAGTACTTTCAATCTCTTTAATGCGTAAGGCATCTGTTTCCGAGAACTTATCACTGATGTTATTTAGCAGGGTATTAGCTTCATCCGAGAGCGCCGGCACATCCTCTATATCATTATGATTTGCGAGGGCCTGTAACCATCGGATCTCAACCAGAACACGAAAACGCATCAGGCCGAACTCACTGAATATGGGTCTCAGTTCTGCGGTTTTATCGCCATAACGGCCATCGAGTGGTGAAATTGCAGTCAGCGAGGACAAGTTCATGTGTAATTTCCTATTAGGCTCTCTAGAGCGACCATTTTTCGAACCCGTATTCTATACCCAAACTACTTGGAAATGCAGGATTCAGAGTTGACGTAGGAAGTTAGTGCCGCGCTACACTTTTTGTGGTTTATGGGCACGGATTTGCTTGCCGGTTATGAATATTTTCAATTTCGCGTAAAACATCCTTAGTAATACTGATATTCAGACTTTCGATATTTGATCTTAACTGGGTCATATCCGTAGCAGCGATGATATTACTGGTCAGAAATGGGCGAGAGTTGACGAAGGCCAGTGCCATTTGCGCAGGATCCAGTCCGCTGGCCTTTGCAAGATTGACATAGGCCTCTGTACAGGCAACTCCATTTTCATTGTTATAGCGGGAGAACCGTTCAAACAGGGTTATTCTCGCACCTTCAGGTTTTGCGCCGTTCAGATATTTTCCACTCAACACGCCAAAGGCCAAAGGCGAATAGGCCAGTAAGCTCACATCCTCACGGTGGGTAAATTCTGACAAGCCGATTTCGAAACTACGGTTTAATAAATTATAAGGGTTTTGTATTGAAACAATTCTTGGAAAGTTCTCCTGGGTTGATACTCGTAAATATTCACTGGTACCCCAGGCTGTTTCATTGGAGATACCAATCTGTCGTATCTTGCCAGCTTGCACCAGATCATTCAGCACACCGAGCGTATCTTCAATTGGCACACCATCTTTAACGGGTGCATGGTAGTAGTCCAGTTTGCCAAAATAATTGGTATCGCGCTCTGGCCAGTGTAACTGGTAAAGATCAAGATAATCAGTTTGTAATCTTTTCAAACTGGCATTCAAGGCAGCTTCAATGTTTTTCCGATCCAGTTTAGCTTCACCATTTCTAAGATAAGGAATCCAGTCTGCAGAGGCACAAACTTTAGACGCAATAATCAATTTATCACGGTCTTTGCGTTTACTTAACCAGTTACCGAGATAGGTTTCCGTCCTGCCTTGTGTCTTTTCCATGGGTGCGACGGGATAAAGTTCTGCGGTATCAATAAAGTTGATCCCCGCATCAATAGCGTAATCCAGTTGCTCAAAGGCTTCGGCTTCGGTGTTTTGTTCACCCCAGGTCATGGTGCCGAGACAGAGTAAGCTTACTTCAATATCAGTTCGACCAAGTCGTCTATATTCCATTTATAGTTCCTGTACACAACAGACAAAAGATAGCGCATATGATACCTTAAAACGTATGGAAACATTGACACTAACGAAACCCGATGACATGCATTTGCATCTAAGAGAGGGTGATGTGATGCGTGATGTTCTGGCTGATTCTGCCAGACAGTTTGCTCGCGCGATCATCATGCCCAACCTCAACTCTCCGGTAGTCTCAACTGGACAGGCATTGGCCTATAGGCAGAGTATTATTGAAAACTTGCCTGAAGATATTCGGGCAAGCGGTGCGTTTGAACCACTGATGACACTCTATTTAACTGAGAAAATGACACGGGATGAAATCATCAAGGCAAAAGAAAGTGCTTTTGTTCATGCAGTAAAATATTATCCTGCAGGTGCAACCACGAATTCAGACAGTGGTGTCACTGCCATTGAAAATGTGTATCCGCTACTGGAAGCAATGGCAGAACAAAACCTTCCTTTACTGGTGCATGGTGAAGTAACTGATGCAGATGTGGATATTTTTGATCGGGAAGCAATCTTTATTGAAAAGATATTGTCTCCGTTGATGGATAATATTCCTGATCTGCGAATAGTCTTTGAACATGTCACTACCAAAGATGCCGTTGATTTTGTCAAACAAGGCTCTGAAAAGTTAGCTGCGACGATCACTCCGCAACATCTATTATTAAATCGTAATGCGCTGTTTGCCGGTGGCTTGCGTCCACACCATTATTGTTTACCAGTGTTAAAGGCGGAAGAACATCGACGTGCCGTTGTCGATGCTGCAACCAGCGGCAATCCAAAATTCTTTTTGGGTACGGACAGTGCACCACATGCAAGAGCAGCAAAAGAATCAGCCTGTGGTTGCGCCGGGATTTATTCTGCACATAATGCCATTGAACTTTATGTAGAAGTCTTCGAAGAGAAAGATTGTCTGGACAAACTTGAAGGTTTTGCCAGCCGCTATGGAGCAAAATTTTATGGTTTGCCAGGAAACGAAGGCAGTATTACCCTGGAAAAAAATCAATGGCAGATACCTGATTCCCTGCCTTTCGGTGAATCAGAAATTATTCCATTTCGTGCAGGAGAGACTTGTCAGTGGAAGATGAGATAATAATCAGTCCGGAGCAAGTTAACTCGATGGACGTTAATGAAATACAAAAAGAAATCGCCTCTGGCCGGTTTCGGGGTTATTACCCGGTCGCTGTCGATGTAGAGACTGGTGGATTCAATTCAGTAACCGATGCCCTGCTTGAAGTTGCAGCGACGACATTCTCAATTGATGAAGATGGCATCTGGACAATGGATGAATGTTTATCAAGACATGTTGAACCCTTTGAGGGGGCAAATATGGATCCAGCGGCACTGGAATTCACCGGCATCAATCCTGACCATCCTTTTCGAAAACAGATTGCTGTGCCTGAGAAGGAAGCGTTGCAGGATATATTTAAAATGGTGCGTAAAAGGATGAAGGCCTATGGTTGTAAACGAGCCATACTTGTAGGTCATAATCCTTCTTTCGATCTCGGCTTTATTAATGCGGCTGTCGAAAGATCCGCTATAAAAAGAATTCCTTTTCATCCGTTTAGCACTTTTGATACAGCAACCCTGGGCGGGCTGGCCTATGGTCAAACCGTGTTGTCTCGGGCCGTCATGGCTGCAGGTATATCCTGGGATCACGAACAGGCACATTCGGCGCGTTACGACACCGAAAAAACGGCTGAATTATTCTGTAATATTGTCAATCAATGGAAAATTCCGAATGGGTAAGGGCTGTGGAATCTGATAGAATAACCGCGCTGATACTCAATAAGATATATAAATAGAGTAATTAATTAGAGTAATTTAATTATGTCAGAAGATGAAAGCACTATTGATTCTCAAAACCTGTTCGAACTGGGTCTGCTTCAGGGTATTGATAAATCTGTAGCCAAAGAATATCTGTCTCACTCAGAGCGTCATCTCCTGCCAAAAGGTGCGATATTACTCTCACCACGTTCCAGTAATAATAATCTGTACATTGTCCTGAGTGGTTTATTGTCCGTGCATCTGGATTCACCGGATTCTGATTTGATTGCAACAATCAATGTTGGTGAATGTGCAGGAGAGATGTCACTGTTTGATGAAGGTGTTCCCTCTGCCTATGTGGTTGCTGCCGATGATTCCAGAATTTTGCAAATGACTGAACAAATTGTCTGGGATATGATTGACAATTGCGAAGGTTTTGCCAGGAATTTTCTTTATTTAACAGCAAGTCGCATGCGTACCAGCAATCGCACCATGTCAAACAGTCGCAGTATTCAGCAACACAATGAAAGCAGGGAAAATACCAATCTATCTGATGATGATTGATATTGATTATTTCAAAAAATACAATGATGATCTTTTCAAGTCAGCTGATACAGCACTTTATAAGGCCAAAGAGAGTGGTAGAAATTGTATTTGTTTTGAGAATTAGGATTCTCAACGGGTAGTAAAGTGGTATTTACCGGGTTTTATTCACAACGTTTTTTTCTTTAATCTGAAATGAGAACAATCTACTTTGGTGACTTTCGGATTTATGTTCTCGAGCATATTAAAGCCCTTGAGGCACAAAATCCCGAGCATCAATCTACAGAGTGGTTTCTTTTAAGGTATCTTGGAAAGATAGCAAAAAATTCAAACCCACCAACAACTCCCGGCAGGGTAGAAGGGAGCATGGGGGGATTGATTCGGTTTTATGTTGATACGATTGATGAAAATTCGGAGTTGGGTGACAGATGTATAAAAATTTATGCAGAATACAGAAAGACCTTGCGGTTTAACCAGGAAAGTTAACCAGGAGGATTAGTCTTTGCTTTTTTCTCCAGATTTATAATTGTAGCGCGTGCCATCCCAAGCATTATTTTTTTGATTTGATACGGGCCTATCACAGGAGGAACAAAAAAATCTGGCACCATCTCGATATCCAGTATTATTCTTGTGACTGGATGAATCTTGTATGAATCCATTTCCTTAATCTCCCAACGCATCCACCCAGCTTGAAAATCACTCTTTCCAGGAATGATTCGGGAAAATAAAATACCATTTTCCATAGTATGGAAAATCTGGATATGCCTGATGTTGTAGCACAGATATAATACGCATATTTCGGTAAGCATATTTACGGTGCTTCGTTCATCTTCCGGATTATCCAGCAACTTGCTTTCTTTCAGGTAAGGATTGATTAAAGGAAGGTTTTCGTAGTCTGTAATAATTCTTATAACGTTGTCCAGGTCTGCATCCACAGTCGCATTAATATGTATGTGGTAGAGATTCTTTTCTTTTTGGATTTCAATAGTCTTTACATCTGCAGACAAGGAGATGCCTGGCAACAGGACCAGAATTATTGAAATTATTTTTGAAAATAACTTATTCAAAGAACCCTTCATTCATGGAGATCTAATGATTTCAGGAGGGGAATTAATCGTTGGTATTTTTAGTGGCAATTTTTTCTTGCCACTCTCGTGATTTGTTCAGCACACTTTTTTCTTCAATGCTTGTCAATTCTCGATTTTTCATAAGTTGTTTGCCTGCAACCCAGACGTCACTTACCTGATGGCGATTGGCGGCATAGACGATATGCGAGATTGGATCATAAAGCGGCTGTGTTTCAATAGTATCAAGATCAATTGCGATAACATCGGCGGCCTTGCCTTTTGTTAACGAACCGGTGATGTGATCAATGCCCAGTGCCTTTGCCCCGTTAATGGTCGCCATCTCCAGTACCTGATGGGCGGGTAAGACACTACTATTGCCAGAAGTGCCCTTGGCCAACAATGCCGCTGTGCGCATTTCCCCGAGCATATCCAGATCATTATTACTGGCGGCACCATCGGTACCCAGTGCGACGTTGATGTCCGCTTGTAACAAATCATTGACAGGACAAAAACCACTGGCCAGTTTTAAATTTGATTCCGGACAGTGGACAACATGTACACCTTGAGCACTCAGTAGTGCGATTTCATCTTGCGTAAGTTGTGTCATATGTACGGCAAGTAAACGCGGGCTGAGTAATCCAAGTTCATGTAGTCGCTGGATGGAACGCTTCCCATGTTGTTCTTCACTTTGACTGACTTCATCTGCCGTTTCATGAATATGCATATGTACGGGAATATCAAGTTCTTCAGCCAGTATGTTGATACGTTGCAGTGGTTCATCTGAAACGGTATAGGGGGCATGAGGTGCAAATGCGGTATGGATATGAGAGTTATGTCGATATTTATCGTGTACCTGTTCACCCTTGAGCAGATATTCATCGGCATCTTTTGCCCATGCCGTGGGGAAATCGATGAGGATTAAACCAATGACGGCACGGATGCCAGTTTCAACTGCAACTTCCGCAGCCTGATCCGGGAAGAAATACATATCATTGAAGCAGGTGGTGCCACCGCGAATCATTTCCGCAATGGCATGTCTCGTGCCGTCATTAACAAACTCAGGACCGATCCATTTTTGCTCTGCCGGCCAGATGTGTTGATTAAGCCATTCCATCAACGGTAAATCATCAGCCAGACCACGAAAAAGGGTCATTGCTGCATGGGTATGGCAATTAATCAGCCCTGGCATTACAGCATGGTTTTCAAGCTGATGTTCTTTAGCCGCCGTAAATTTATTCTTTGCCTTGTCGCTTGGCATGATGGCAATTATCTTGCCATCATTGATGGCAAGCGAGTGATGTTCCAGTATGTTGTTTTCCGTATGGGTGTTCGTTGCGTCTACCGGAATAACCCAACGTGCATTGATCAGCGTATCGATATTCATCCTGTTACCATAGTCTATGATCCAGGTTGTGAATTGTACGAAAAAAAACCTAACAAAAGAACTTGGTAATTAAACTTAACGGGGAGACTTCAAATTGTCGTCGAAAGAAGTAGCAGAATATATCGCAGCAGGAAAACGTGAGATGTTATGTCCCGTTGAATGGGTATCTGCAGGTGTAGATCTTCCAGAAGGGGTCGATCTGATTGATCAGCGCATTTTGCCACACGAATTTAAGGTCAATCATTATGCTGACGTTGGTGAATTGTCAGAGGCGATTACCGATATGGTTGTTCGAGGGGCCCCGGCGATCGGCATTACAGCGGCATATGGTGTCGTGCTCGCAGCCAGACAGGCCTATGCTCAATCTGCAGATAAATGGCGAGAAACTATTGAAGAAGATCTGGCTTTACTGATGGCGAGTAGACCAACGGCGGTTAATCTACAATGGGCAATTGACAGGATGAGGGGTTTATTTGCTTCGATTCAGGGCGATCCGGAACCTGTTCTATTGGCCGAAGCGATGTCTATTCACGATGAGGATATCGCGGCCAATATTCATATGGGTGAGTTGGGGGCAGGCTTGATTGAAGATGAATGTCAGGTACTGACGCATTGCAACGCAGGTGCATTGGCGACCGGTGGTTACGGAACAGCCCTGGGCGTGATCAGAACCGCGTATAAACAGGGCAAGATAGCCTCGGTTTATGCCTGCGAAACACGGCCCTGGCTACAGGGTGCCAGATTAACTGCATGGGAACTGCAGCAAGATAATATTCCAACCACACTTTTGACGGACAGTGCTGCCTGTCATCTGTACAGCCAGGGGAATATAAAGTGGGTGATTGTCGGCGCCGACAGGATCGCAGCAAATGGCGATGTTTGTAATAAAATTGGTACCTACGCGCATGCTGTTACAGCAAGACATCACGATGTTCGAGTGATGGTGGTCGCGCCCACTTCAACATTCGATCTTAATGCCAGAAGTGGACAGGAGATTCCTATTGAACAGAGGGCAGAAGAAGAAATTTTAAATTATTCAGGCGTAAAGATCGCACCAGAGAATGTTCCGGCATGGAATCCTGCCTTTGATGTGACACCTGCCGATCTGATTGATTATATCGTTACTGAAAAGGGCATTATTGAAGCCCCAAATTCCGGTAATGTAGAGTCGTTATTTGATTGAAAATAATCTGTTTTTATAGCACTTTTTTCTACAGAGAATTGGCCTGATGTGGTAAAATTTCGACCTTTGTGAATGAGGGAAACAGAGGGTCGATTATTTCTTAATCATGCCCCGAATTTGTATGAATGAAAGTGAAATAGTGGGTTCTATAACCCCCGTCAATATTGAAGACGAAATGAAGCAATCCTACATGGATTACGCCATGAGCGTGATTGTAGGAAGGGCCTTACCAGATGTCCGTGATGGCCTGAAACCTGTACATCGTCGTGTCCTGTACGCCATGAATGTGATGGGCAATGACTGGAATAAAGCCTACAAAAAATCAGCCCGTATCGTCGGTGATGTGATCGGTAAATACCACCCTCATGGCGACACTGCGGTGTATGACACCATGGTGCGAATGGCACAGCCATTTTCACTACGTTATGTGTTGGTCGATGGGCAGGGAAACTTTGGCTCAGTCGATGGCGATTCCCCCGCTGCCATGCGTTACACAGAAGTGCGTATGACACGTATTGCCCATGAATTACTGGAAGATCTGGATAAGGAAACAGTTGATTTTGTCCCGAATTATGATGGTTCTGAGCATGAGCCTACAGTGCTTCCTGCGCGTATTCCCAATTTACTCGTCAATGGTTCCAGTGGTATTGCGGTCGGTATGGCAACCAATATTCCGCCACACAATTTGACGGAAGTGATTGGTGCCACGATTGCACTGATGGGCAATGATGAAATGACCACTGCAGAACTTATGCAGTTTATTCCCGGCCCCGACTTTCCAACGGCCGGGTTTATTAATGGATCCAAAGGCATTCGTGAAGCTTATGAAACTGGTCGTGGCAAAATTTACATGCGCGCACGAACTCATATTGAGTCTGACGATGAAAAGGGCAGAGACAGTATCATCGTCACGGAATTACCTTACCAGGTAAATAAGGCACGTTTGATGGAAAAGATTGCTGAACTGGTGAAGGATAAAAAAATCAGTGCCATAAAGGAATTACGTGATGAATCCGATAAGGATGGCATGCGCATGGTCATCGATCTGCGCAAAGGCGAAGTGCCCGAAGTATTGATAAACAATCTTTATCAACAAACACAAATGCAAAACGTGTTTGGTATCAATATTGTTGCACTGAAGGATGGGCAACCAAGGTTGTTGAATCTAAAGCAGTTATTAGAAGCATTTATTCGCCATCGTCGCGAAATTGTCACTCGTCGCACACGTTATGATCTGCGTAAATCCAGAGCACGCGCACATATCCTGGAAGGTCTGGCTGTTTCACTGGCGAACATTGATCCTATTATTGCCTTGATTAAAGCCTCAGCTACACCCGCTGAGGCCAAGCAAGCCCTATTAGGACCTGTATGGGAATCAGGGACTGTGGTGAAAATGCTGGAACGGGCGGATGCAAATGCCTCTCGTCCAGAAGATCTCGCTGATGGCTTTGGTCTGATCGAAGGGGGTTACCGTTTATCTGAAATTCAGGCGCAGGCGATTCTGGATCTGAAATTACAAAGACTGACTGGACTGGAACAGGAAAAAATTGTTAAGGAATATGGTGAAATCCTGGAGGCCATTGTCGATTTACTGGACATCCTGTCACGACCAGAAAGATTAATGCAGGTTATCAGGGAAGAACTTGAAGATATTCGAGATCGTTATGGGGATGAACGACGCACCGAAATACTTGAAGATCAACTTGATCTGAGTATGGAGGATCTGATTACCGAAGAAGATGTCGTGGTGACACTTTCTCATGCGGGTTATGCGAAATCCCAGGCCATCGACACCTATCGTTCGCAACGCCGTGGTGGCAGGGGCAAATCTGCAACCAATATGAAGGATGAAGATTTCATAGACAAGTTATTTATTGCCAGTACCCATGATACCTTGCTGTGTTTTTCCAGTAAGGGGAAACTGTATTGGCTGAAGGTCTATCAATTACCCCAGGCCAGTCGTGCCGCACGCGGCCAACCAATAGTCAATCTATTGCAACTGGAAGATGGTGAACGAATCAATGCCGTATTACCCATACGTGACTTTGTTGAGGATAAATTTATCTTTATGGCAACAGCCGATGGCACAGTTAAAAAATGTAAGCTAACAGATTTCGCACGACCAAGGCCCAGTGGTTTAAGGGCGATTGAACTGGTTGATGGTAATCAGTTGATCGGTGTTGAAGTCACCGATGGTGATCATGACATCATGTTGTTCAGTAATGCAGGCAAGGCGGTACGTTTTAAAGAGACCGCAGTGAGGGCCATGGGCAGAACTGCCCGGGGCGTTCGTGGTATTCGATTGGCTGAGGGGCAGAATGTGAATTCACTGATCATTGTTGAGTCAGATGAAAGCTCGGTATTGACGGTGACGGAAAATGGTTTTGGCAAGCGAACCGCGATCACAGATTATGCAGTCAAAGGACGAGGTGGTCTGGGTGTCATCTCGATTCAAACTACTGACCGCAACGGTAATGTCATCGGCGCTGTTGCTGTTGATGAGGATGACGAGATCATGTTGATTAGTGATCAAGGGACCTTGATTCGCACCCCGGTTAATGACGTTTCTGTACTGGGCAGAAATACACAGGGCGTGACCCTGGTCAAACTGGGTGAGGAAGAACATCTGGTCAGCCTGGAACGCATTATTGAGTACAAAGATCCGGAAGGTGCTCCGATTGAAGAAGTAGGCGATGAAGAAATAACCAAGGAAGAGTTAACCGGTGAAGAAATAACAGGACAAGGCACAATAGAAGAATAAAAAAGAAGAATAAAAAAATGAAACAGAAAGTTAACACATTGAAAGCTGTAGACTGTAAAGAGAGTCATTCGGGACTGGTTTATAATTTTGGTGCAGGTCCCGCGATGTTGCCAAGGGAAGTCATGCAACATGCCAGAATGGAATTTCTCGATTGGCATGGTGCTGGAATG